>DASTJG010000119.1:0-11291 GCA_035716785.1 Anaerolineales bacterium | reverse complement strand
GGCGGTAAACACCAGGTCATTAGCACGTCCTGTCAAGTTCATTGAGTTGAAAGACAAAGAGAATTACTATGACTAAAGACTCAAACCTTCGTGAAACCTTATTGGCAGAACTGGAATTTCATCGTGTTGAATATACGGCTTTGAAAGACGAAATCGCAAAATGGAACGAAGCAGAGCGTCAATTTCTAAATCTCAGCATACTTGCGGCAGGGGCTGGTATAGGCTTCACACAGGTTGTTGGCGGGCAGCAAATTCAAATAATACTATTGTTAACACCCTTGGTTTTTCACGTCTTTTTTCGGGAGATGCTTGATTGTACAAGGCATGTAACTGATATATCGCGCTACCTGATAGAATCATTGGTTCCAAGAGTTAATACAATTCTTGATATTTTGGACAAAGACAAAACGAGGTCTAAAGCATTATGGTATGAGTATTATTCAGCAAGCGACCCGATAAATCTATTGTTTTTCATCATACAACCAATGCGATATTGGATACCTGTCTCAGCAATCATTGCCCTTTTATTGGTTTATTGGTCAAATGCAATCACAAACGACTATCCAATACCACCTTTGCATATTTTCTTGATCGGGTTGAATATCATCTATCTTCTTGCCGCGATTTCCAAGAGTGCAAAGTCATATAGAGATTTCAAACTTAATTCTGAGCGAATACGCAAACAGGTGGATAAAAGCAAAAGAGAGTCCGATTAGGACAGAATGTATCGACACAGAACGCACCTGCGAATGGAGCAGACTTCCCTCAAGCTCGTTCCGTCAAAGCGGCTGGGGCGGGGAAGGTCAGGCTTTTAGGCATATTAGTACTTCCATAAAGGAGAATCCGCTATGATTATTTGTCCTAAATGTGAAGGCAAAGGTCAATATCCTAAAGTCATTAGCGAAGAATGTTCAGATTGTAATGGATCTGGATGGATGGGAGGAAACAATTCTATGTCAACAACACATCCTTGTCATTGTGATAATGGCAAAACGATAGATGTAAAATGTGAAGAGTGCGATGGAACAGGATGGGCAGTTGCTTAACTGGATGATTGAGATTTCTAAATGTCTTGATATCGTCCTGCCCAACACAGCCCCGCTGCGCGGGATCTTCGATGTGCACCCGCTCAAGCCCGTTCCATCAAAGCGGCTGGGCATGGATCCCGGCGGCGAATAGGTCAAGCCATTGGGCAGTATCTCCTTCCCTATGGGAAAAGTTGGTGGTGATTTGCCATGAAGAGGCAAAGAAATGAAACAAACCTGGAGAATCGTCGCAGTTACTTTGCTTTTGGTGACTTGTAGTGCTCGCTGTTCGACAATGGATGGTCCTGAAGCGGCAGCAAGAATTAATTTTTTAGAGTGGGCAGGGAATATTAGGACTCCGTATCGGAATGAAAACTTTCAAACTATTCATAATGATGATACTTTATCGACAGTACGTATTACAGTTGAGCTTAAGATACAAGGCGAATGGAAAGAGAAACAGATCGAGATCCAATGTAAAAAAGCTGACGATAATTGGCAATGTGATCGTTCGTTTCAATTCAAATAGACTGGTCAACAAACATAAAAAGAAATACCCCACGCTCAAGCTGGTTCCATCAAAGCGGCCGGGCAGGGTTTCAGTGCCAGGGATGCTTCGCAGACGCAAGTCGTTAGGTGGTCCCCCAAATGGAGTTTACAATCATACCGAAACTATCTTTTGATGATAAGCAAAGCCTGTTGAAATGGTGGCTGCTATTGCTCGTTGTGTTTGTCGTCCACAACCTGGAAGAGATCCTATTTGATATGTACGCGTGGGAAATGACTCACCGCCTGCCAGTCTGGATGGAGGCAAGCCGCACTTTCCACACTTCCATAAAATTGACCTCATCGAGATTTCTCGTGATTGTTCTTGTTCTCTGTATCGTGGTAAGTGGTTTGGCATTCATTCTTCGAGATCGACCACGAGCCTCAAAAACCTGGATGACGGTATTTGTTGTAATTATGCTTGGCATATTTCTGGGGCATTTGGTCACCAGTTTGTATGCCAGATCGCCTCAGCCGGGTGTTTATTCTGCGGTTCTACAAGGCATGCCTGTTTATGGCTTTGTACTTTATCAGCTATGGCGAGCGCCTGCGCAGGAAGATACCTGACAATGAAAGACTACAACTTCTATGTCTACATCCTTACGAATTGGAACAATGAAGTGATGTATATTGGCATGACCAACAATCTCGAACGGCGACTCTATGAGCACAAGAATAAATTAGTTGATGGCTTCACCAGGAAATACAACGTCAACAAATTGGTTTACTACGAGCATGGAAACGATGTCTATGCCGCCATTGCAAGAGAAAAAGAAATTAAGAAGTGGCGCAGGGAAAAGAAGAACAATCTGGTTGCGACGATGAATCCCACCTGGAAAGATTTAAGTCTTGAATGGGAAGTGGATAAGGTCCCCTCTGTCATTTCGAAGGACATCACATAACCTTGTCATTTCGAGGAAGCGCTAGCGACCGAGAAATCCTTGACTCGCGCAAAAAGATTTCTCGCTTGCTCCCTCACATGCGTTCGGGACAAGGCTCGAAATGACAATTCCCTCTGTCATTTCGAGGAAGCGCCGGCGACCGAGAAATCCTTGACCCGCGTAAAAAGATTTCTCGCTTGCTCCCTCACATGCGCTCGGGACAAGGCTCGAAATGACAACCCCTCTGTCATTTCGAGGAAGCGCTAGCGACTGAGAAATCTTTGACCCACGTGAAAAAATTTCTCCCTGCAGTCGAAATGACAATTCCCTCTGTCATTTCGAGGGAGCGGCAGCGACTGAGAAATCCTTGACCCGCGGGAAAAGATTTCTCGCTTGCTCCCTCACATGCGTTCGGGACAAGGCTCGAAATGACAAAACCGATAATATAATTTAGCCACTGTCACAAAGAGGAATACCATGAGCATCAAATACAACATTGTCAAACGCGGGAGACCGGACCATGCTGAAGTGCCGAAGAAGTATTACCCTTCTCTTCAATCGACCGGCAAGGTCACGATGCGCGAGCTGGCCACGGAAGCCAGCAACATCTCCACCCTGAGCACGGCGGATATGATGGGCGCCATCGAAGCCTTTCTAACCATTATCCCCAGGCACCTGGCGGAAGGCAAAGTCGTCGATTTGGGCGATTTTGGGAGTTTCTGGCTGCGGTTCAAGGCGGAGGGAGCGGAAGAACCCGCAAAGGTGCGCGGCAACCTGATCACCACCCTGCTCCCACGCTTTATTCCTGGCAAAGAGTTCAAACGGCTGCTGCGTGCGGTCAAGTTTGAAAGACTCCACTGAGACGTTTTTTGCCACATCATAATGTGATGCCGAACACATCATGAAGTGATGTTCAGCATATCATGATATGTCGTTCAAGACATCGTGAAGTCTCGATCAAGTGAGGCTGACGACTTTGGCAGCCTATCCAGATGTTTTGAGCAGGGCATATGCCAGGTTAAATCCGCTGATCAGCAACTGACTGTCCTCTCACCCAATCGCTCCGCGAAAAGGGAGTACACTGTGCTCAAGCCGGTTCCGTCAAAGCGGCGAGGAACGCTCACTGTTAGGTGCAAAACAGCTCTGCACCTATCCACTTGACCAGTTAATAAACTCCCCCTGTGACGGGGGAGTTTATAGTTCCACGCTGATAAGATTCATGAAAGATGTAAAGCCACAAAAGGTGACAAGATGCCTGATATGCAGCCAATCATCGAGACACTAAAAAGTGCTATAGTGCATAAACTGGGGAATGAGGTGGATCTCATCTTCCAACATGGTTGCCGGATCAAGGTCCCATCGATAAATATTACCCGATAAGAATTGCAGGATTCTCAAAGACGATGAACGAAGAAATCGAAATTGACGAGCTGGCGCCCTGGTTGGTAATTATCATCACATTGATTGGTGGTTTTCTGCGAATTATTCTACTCGCCAGTAAAGGGATGTGGTTGGATGAAACGTTCAGCGTGTGGCTGGCCAGCCACAGCGTTGCCGATATGCTGCAATGGATCGTCAGGATCGACCAGCACCCACCCCTTTATTATTTCCTGCTGCATTACTGGATAGCCATCAACGGGGATACACCCTATCATGTCCGTATGCTTTCTGCACTCTTCGGCGCAGGCACAATCCCGATCATTTACCTGATCGGCAAACGTATGTCCGGTGCGGTGATGGGATTGGTGGCCGCAGTGCTCCTGGCTCTTTCGCTTTTCAACATCTACTTTGCCCAGGAAACGCGCATGTACACCCTTCTGGCCTTCAATGCCTCTGTGGCGATCTATGCCCTCGTCAGGCTGCTTACGGATTCGCGCTCTGTTCGGCCCATCGGCAGTCAATTTCGGGAATATCTGCATGCCTGGCGTACCGCCGGGCCGGTTGAGCCAGACGTCAAAAAAGAGTTCAGCTATAGGGATGAGACCCGCTATCGATCCGGATGGAGGGCATGGGTTTTGCGCCATCGCTGGTTACGCATCCACACCATTGAGACGGACCTGGCCTGGGTTGCCTTGATCGTGTTCTCGGCTGCAACTCTGCTCACCCACAATACAGCTGTCTTTTTCCCGGTAGCCACCAACCTCTTCGTCCTGGGTCTGATGCTTTTTCAAAAACTCAGGAAACCGGGATCTCCACCCGCCTTCCAGGCTCCCTCTTTTGCGAACTGGGTAAAGGCCCAGATTGGCATCTTCCTACTCTGGAGTCCATGGATATTTTTCTTCATCAAGCAAGCCAGCGCAGTCGATCAGAGATTTTGGATTCCTGAACCAACGTGGGACGCTGTAATTCAGGTCCTTAAATCCTTTTTGAATCCATCTGCATCAATTCCAGCCAGCCAGGCCATGGTGATCTGGAGCCTGTACGTGCTGGTGCTTTGTTTCGGACTGGTGCATTTTCGGAAAAATTTTTCTCAATTCTTATTTCTGGCCGCCCTGTTTGCCATCCCCTTCCTGGGCGAGCTGATCGTGAGCATCCGCCGACCTATTTTTTTCGGTCGAACTCTGATCTGGACGACGATTCCGTTGCTCCTGGTACTGGCGGCTGGTGTCGCTCAATTAAGATTTCGTTTTCTAATGATCCTGGTGCTGGGAAGTTTAGGTGCCATCAACCTGTTTTCTACCGGCGATTATTTCAGGTTTTATCAAAAAGAGGATTGGCGCACCGCGGCCGGTTATGTCGCGAATTTTGCTGAAAAGGATGATTTGGTCCTTTTCAACTCCAACTTTGTGGAGATCCCGTTTAACTATTACTTCAGGGACTATGAAGACCTGTATTCCATCCACGTAGAAAAACAGGGGGTTCCTCTGGATCTGTTCGATAGTGGTATCCTGGAACCCGAGATGACGGCGAACGATATACCCGGGTTGGTTTCCTTGTTGCGCGGACATAACAGAGTCTGGCTGGTTTACAGCCATGACTCGTATACGGATCCAATGGGGCTAATCCCGGAAACACTTGCAGCGCAGAAGAAATTAATCGAGACGCGCGATTTTTATGGGGGGCAGGTTCAATTATATGAAAATCGCTGAGCCTGATGCAATGATAGGAGTTTACGCAAACAGAGAGCTTCCCGTCAAAGCGGCCGGGCAGTTTATAGAGCACTCTGAGAGATCGATCATGGGAGAAAAGCATGGATGAAATTACGTCGAGTGGACAACCGGGTAGTGAGAATCCGGACAGCCTCGAAAGCATCGCGGACTCCATTTTCTCTCGTCACGGGATCGATTTTTCCGCCGGACAGCAGGCAGGGGGTTGGACGAACGCCGTCTGGATGACAGAGGAGCTCGTGCTTCGCCTCTCTACCCAAAAGGAACGTAAAAATCTTCTGTACGAGGCCAGGCTTTCCGCTTTCCTTCCATCCGAAGTGGGTTATCCTCAGACCGTGGAAACCGGGACGACTGCAGGGCACGCCTGGACACTTGCGAAGAAACTGCCCGGTACAAGTCTGGGAGAAGCCTGGGATGATTTGCAGTGCGAAGAACGCGTGATCGCCTTACAGGGATTGTGGGCGCGGGCACAGGCGGTTCACTCTGTTCCCTGCGAAGATATCGCTACAATTGTGTCAGGAAGAGCGTGGTTCAACTCCACCAACCCGGAAGAAGCAGAAGCAAGCCTCACCCGGCTAACCCAGGAAGGGATATTCACCCCAACAGAGACATCCGGGCTCCAGGATGCTTTATCCCACTTCTGGGGCGTCCTGCCATCTGCACCCTGCGTGCTTTGTCATGGAGACCTGACGATGAATAATTCCATGTGGCATGACGGCCAGGTAACAGCGCTCCTGGATTTTGAGTTTGCGGTCCTGGCTCCTGCCCAGCTCGATCTGAATCATTTGGTGAAAAAAGCTTTCGGTCCCGACGATGCTGTCACCGATGTGCATGAGGCTCAGCAGCTTCGTCAGGCTGTGAAGAAACTGGCGTTGCCAATACTAACGCAGCCGGGCAGCAAAGCCCTTTTAGTTGGATATGCGATTCTGCTGGAGTTGTGGCTTCTGGAAGAGTGGTTAGCTCACCCGGAAGGAGAAGGTCCCCTTGAGCAGTGGGACCCTCTTCGGAGGCTTCGCCTGCTGGCTGATGGCAGGGGAGGCTATCTGGCGCCACTGCTTCCTGGCTGATTGTTGTGTTCTCAAAAGGTAGAAAGCTTTGCCCAACACGGTCCGCTGCGCGGACGTCAAGCCGGTGGGCACACCATCACAAATCATGACACATGTTTTGAGAAAGCAACGATCAGGCAGTTCCATACAGAGCCGTTGCAGAAAGATGGAGTAACATGCCTCATTGGATCACAGATCAGGTTGCTATCAGTGGGGGAGCGATTACGCCAGACAACTGGCATGAGATCATTGATGACCTGAAGATAACTGCCGTCGTCAATTTGCGTGGTGAATATCAGGATATCTTTACTTTGCCCAACCCTGTGGCCTATTTATGGCTGCCCGTTGTTGACTTTACCGATCCGACCCCTGAACAACTTTTGCTCGGAGTCCAGTTTATCGATACGGCAGTCAAGGCTAATCAGCGCGTATTGATCCACTGCAAAATGGGACTCGGGCGCTCGCCTACCCTGGCGGCTGCCTACCTGGTCTGGACGGGTCTCTCGGTGGATGAAGCTGTTCACAAAGTCCTGTCGCTGACTTCCTACATTTTTACCCGACCCGTGATCAGTCACTATACGTTGGACAAGTTTGTAGCTTATGTAAAAGATAAGCCAGCAAATGACTGAGTTTAATCGGTAAAATAGCCTATCCCCAAAATAGATCTGCATATGAATTGAGGGAATTTGTTCTAATGAGACAAGACATTATTTCATCAGAACTGTTAGCAATTGGCATAGAAATTGGAGGGACGAAGACCCAGGTCGGTATCGGTTCGGCAGATGGGAAGTTGCTTCAGAAAGGGGTCCTGCGAAAAAATGTCGACCGCACGCAGGGCGCGGCCGGCATTCGGGAAGACCTCCTGGTTATGGTTAAAGATTTGTTACTGTCCAGCCACCTTACACTCTCGAATATCAGCAAAATTGGAATTGGCTTCGGAGGTATTTTGGACAGTAAACGCGGCGTGGTTCTCAAATCCTACCAGATCGAAGGCTGGGACCGTTTCCCACTCAAAGAATGGGCGGAAAAGCAATGGGGAAAACAAGTGATCGTTCAGAACGATGCAAGTACAGCCGGGCTGGCGGAGTCGCTTGTGGGCAGCGGGCGAGGCTGCTCACGAGTGTTTTACATGACGATTGGCAGCGGGATCGGCGGTGCATGGATCGTAGATGGAAAGCCTGACAACGGTCAGGGATTTGGAGCCGCCGAAATCGGACACATGTGGGTTCCAAGTCCTGAAAGTGGGGTGCCAATTGAGTTGGAACAGATTTGTTCGGGTTGGGCAATTGGCCGACGAGCACAGTTGGCCGCCTCAAAGAAGAGAACACTGATGAAAAAGATGGTGAAGACCGTCGCTCAAATAGATGCAAAGATAGTTTACTCAGCTGCCGTGCAGGGTGATAAGCTTGCACAGCAGCTGATGAGCGAAACATGTCAGGTCCTGGGATTGGCGATCAGTAATGTGATCGACCTGCTCCATCCAGAGCGCGTGATCCTGGGTGGTGGAGTAGCACTCATGGGCCCACTGTTCTGGGATCAATTAAGAAGGGAAGTCAGGGCAAGAACGATCCCCTTTTTTGCCCCACATGTGGATCTGGTCAGGGCCAAATTGAAGCAGGATGTCGTCGTGGTTGGAGCACTATGCCTGTAATAGCTCAAGCCGGTTCCGTCAAAGCAACTGGGCAGAGGAGAACACAAGCCGTTGGGCCGCTACATGAGTAAAACAGTCGTGAAGTAACGAGTCATAGAAGAATAAATGGAGGAGACAATGCCATCTGCCAATTACAATACGCATCCCAGCCGATCCACGCGCCGGATTTCAGAAATGACCCTCGCAGCGCGCGTAAAATCATTTCTTACCCAGCCCCGTCTCATTCTCAATTCGTTATTATTGTTTATCTTCTCCGCCGCCTGGATTCGCGATGTACTCTATTGGCTCCCCAGGGACGCCTTCGAGAAAAGTCTAAATTATTGGGCTTATACCGACTGGCTGATCGATTATTCCCAGGGATTCATCCGGCGCGGGCTGTCGGGTGAAATTTGGCGCCTGGTTCCGACCGCGGTCGCGCCGCTGGAATTCGTCGCGGTGTTTTCCTGGATCCTGATCCTGAGCGTCGCGTTCGGTTACGTCCGATTGCTGGCGCGGTCCTGGAAAATCCTTCCCCCATTGACGTTGTTCGGACTGCTGTTCCTTCCTTCGCTATTCTTTTTCTACATTCATGACCATAACGCCATCGCCCGGAAGGAAATCCTCGGGTATGTCACAGTGCTTTTACATCTGCTCATCGTCGAAAAATCGTTTCCGCTCGGAGATGGCACCCCGCATCCAGATGGGAACTTGCGGCGCTATGTGCAGTGGCTGCTGCCCGTCGCCGTGATCCTCCTCCCGGCCATCATCCTCATTCACGAGGGAAGTTTCCTGTTGTTTGTCCCGCTGCACGGGATGGTCACGCTGACGATCCTGCGGATGAACCCCCCGCGTGACTTCAAGCGGGCCGCCTTGTGGACCGGACTGCTGTATCTTCCTGCAATGATTGCGTTCGGCGCCGTGTATCTTGCCGGCCCACCGAGCCATGAAACGTTGCTTGGCGTCTGCGAAAAATGGAATGCGGCCGGCGCGATACGGGAAGGCTCCTGTCATTTGCCCCCCTCCCGGCTCAGCGGATCGACCCTGCCCGCTTCCTTTGAACCTATGGAGTGGCCGTTGGCGCGGGCCGCCTCCCTAACAGGGTTTTTCATTTCGACCCACTGGAAACAATGGATTCTGATTCTCCCGACGCTGGGAGTTTTGCTCTGGTATCTCGTCCGGCAGACGGTGTATTCCATTCTCCGTTCCCGGTCTCCGCAATCATTCTCCCCGCAGTCGGCGCTGCGCTATTCGGGACTCTTCTTTTGGAAATATTTTTTGGTCCCCCTCCTGCTTGCCCTGCCCATCTACTTCACGGCATGGGATTACGGCCGCTGGTTCACGGTCGCCAGTATTAATTTCTCCATGCTGGCGGTTTCAGTGAATCTGCCTTGCCGGGAGTTCGCGCTTCAAAAGAAGTCAGCCGATGAAGTATCCGCGGCAACCGATTCACGGGAGCACCTAGATCATCGCCTGATCTTCTATGGTGTTTCGATCATCATTTGCATCCTGGCGTTAGTTCTATGGCTGCCCCATTATTGCTTGTTCAGTTGCGAGATGATCAGGAGCCCGCTCCAATTTTTTTCTCATACATTTATTGCCCGTTAGCAGGCTGTCGGAGAAGCCAATTGGGGTGCCAAAACGTGCGGCGCAAGTGTCTGTGGCTAAAAAACGAGTTATCAAACATTCTCTTAGAGCGCACAACCCGAAACCTCAAAACCAGCCACTCACTACAAGTGATAAGCCTAAGTTCGCGTTACAGGTTTTGTATTCCATGTGAGGCATGAATGGCGATGAAGGCAGCCGCGAGAACACCGTACGTCCATGAATGCCCGATCAATGCGATCCCCAGGAAACACAGGAAAGGAGTCAGGGCGGGCGCAAGCAATCCAGGAGGGCTGTTGCTCCATGCCGAACCGGGAGCAAATAACAGCGGCAGCCAGGAGACAAAGTAGATCAACGTCCCTATAATGTAGATTGCCAACCCGGCCTTGCCCAGGGGTTGCTCGATTTGCAGAGGGATCAGCAGCGGCAGGATAAAAACAGCCATGCGGGTGATGTTTTCGGCGATCAACAGCCAGCCTGGTGAGTTTGTATCTGACGTGATACGCGGGTCTGTGAGCTTTGGTCCGTAAACCAGATTCCAAATGAGCAGCGGCACGATCAGCCAGAGACAGTTGAGCCACGTAAGTTTGAAATGCACATCAACCTTTTTCTGCCAGGAACGGCCGGGCAAAGCGTCGCTCATAGGCCCCGTTCTTTTTCAGCATATCATCGAAATAAGAATGCGCGGCCGGCAGACGCAGGAAGATCCGGAAGACGGGATCCAGGTAGGCCGGGAAACGCTCTGGGATGGCGATGTGAGCCAGAATCTCAGGATCGAGACGGCCATCACGGGCCAGCCCCGCTCCCAGCGCGTGCAGGTCATCGAACAGAGTGCGCGTCATTTCGGGCGGCATGATCCGTATCCCCTCCCCGTTCCCTTTGACGATCGTCCCCAGATAGGGACTGCCTAATCGTGCAGCCAGTTTCTCCAAGTAGCGCTCGATATAGCGCGAATGCAGTCCCTCCGGGAAACCAGACTGGACGACAAAACCAACCGGCGGATTATTTTTGCGCCCGACGAGCGGTTCCAGCGCCTCAAAGAAATGCTTGACAGACCCG
This sequence comes from Anaerolineales bacterium, assembly GCA_035716785.1. Lineage (GTDB taxonomy): Bacteria > Chloroflexota > Anaerolineae > Anaerolineales > Villigracilaceae > Defluviilinea. The sequence continues at coordinate 395 of DASTJG010000119.1, read as the reverse complement.
GGCATGGAATCGGTGTAGAGCGGGAAGCCGATCCAGGCGCATTCGGCTTCGGCGAAGGACTGCACGTGCTGCTCCCTCTGTTTGACCTGGATCAGGTGATGCATTTCTGACTCACTGCCGAAGCCCTGTGCGAACTCGCGCAGGAAGATCGGCGTGTTGCCGCGTTTGCCGCGCGGCGAACCGTTGAAGAGAGTCAATCTGGAAGGAGGCGTGATGGTCGCGCCTTTGGTCGCGGTGAACCGTCCCGGCAACGGCAGCGGACGTGCGTTCTGCGCCGCGATGCGGTCAACGATCTCAGCCATAGGCGTTTCAGTTGTTAGGCTGAACTCGAGGCGCGTCTTGAAATTGAGCGCCGTCCGGCAGTGGATATCGGTCACGATCTGCAGGTCGCGTTC
>DASTJG010000118.1:0-18228 GCA_035716785.1 Anaerolineales bacterium | reverse complement strand
GCTGCGACGCCGATCATCATCCCTGAATCCGCGACTGAGGGGACAACCCGAAAACTTGCGAAGAAGAAAAAAGAAGAATAATCCCACCTGCAGGGGCGACCAGCTGGTCGCCCCTATACATTGTTGCTATGAAATACCGCGACCTCAACATCCAGACTCAACGTGAAGTACCCAACAATGCCCGGACAGAGGGATTCGCATTCCTTGTCCGCGCGGGGTATTTGACGCGCGAGAACATTCCAACTCAACTTGGAGAGTATGCGCTCGATCACTTGCGCGAACTATCCAACGACTCTTCATTCCTCTTTCGTTTTTCACTGCCCACGCTCGACAATGACCATGAGACTTTCTTTCCGATTGTCTCAGGCCCGGTTGAGGTCGCGCATTGTCCCGCGTGCAAATACACGGAACGACTGGAACTGGCACGCTTCACGAAACCTGTAGGGGCACAGCATGCTGTGCCCCTACAACCAATTGAAAAGGTGTTGACGCCCGATTGTCACACCATCGAAGCGCTGGCAACCTTTCTGGGCGTTCCAAAAGAGAAAACCGCCAAGGCGTTGATGTACACGCGCCTCACCGACAATAAATTTGTCTTTGTCGTCGTACGCGGCGACATGCAGCTCAGTGAAGCAAAATTGAAGCAGCAGATTGGCGATATTCGTCCGGCGACAACGGAAGAGATCGAAAAGTCGGGCGCAGCCGCGGGCTACGCCTCACCCATTGGATTGAAGGATGTGTTGATCGTTGTAGATGATCTCATCTCGCAATCGCAGAATCTGGTGGCGGGCGCGAATGAGCATGGCTATCATCTCAGGAACACCAACTACGGGCGCGATTACTCCGCCGAAATTATCGCGGATCTGGTCCAGGCGCAGGCAGGCAATCCCTGCATAAACTGCGGTAATCCGCTCTCCATCCCCACTGCCATTAGTCTGGCTACCCGCAACACCCATCATTTTGAAAATATCCTGCTTGCACTGGCTGAGATGCATCGCGATCCCAAAGGTCTAACTCTGCCCCATCCTGCCGCGCCGTTCGACGTGTATCTCATGCATGTTCCCGGCAAGGAAATGGATACACGTGCCAAGGCCGAGGAGATTTACAACTCGCTGCAAAGCGCAGGCATTTCTGTCTTGTTCGATGACCGCGACGAGCGCGCCGGCGTTAAATTCAACGACGCGGATTTGATCGGTTGTCCGATCCGGATTACGGTGGGAGAAAAGGGGCTCAAAGACGGAATGGTAGAATTGAAACCGCGCAAGGAAAAAGACAATCGTCTCATTCATCTGACCGACCTCACAAATCTTAAAAGTCAAATGAAGCTTTGGGATTTGTAAGACACGTTGAACTTCTAAAAACTTTTTATGAACGACCTCAAAACCGGACATTTTCCCCCTGCCAAGCAACTTGGTGCGACCGTACACGGCGTGATCATCCTCCTGCTTGCCGGTGCTTCGATCTGGGGATTTACCAATCTCACGAACGCGCAGATGGGTCCAACTTTTGTCACCTATTTGCTGGTGGGCTTGATCGCCTTTGCGCCTGTTCCTTACTTGGGGTATCGCGCCTATGCTCTCCTGAAAGCGGATTATTACATTGACCGTGACAGTCTTGCTATCCTTTGGGGATTGCGAATCGAGGATATTCCGCTGACAGACATCGAATGGGTACGCCCTGCCTCGGACCTGACAACGCCGCTGTCGCTGCCGCGCTTTCGGATGCCCGGTGCCGTGCTCGGCAGGCGCCGCCATCCCGACCTGGGAGCCGTGGAATTCATTGCCTCCAGCGCCAGGAACCTGATCCTCATTGCCACATCCAGGCATGTCTTTGCGATCTCGCCCCGGGATGCGGCCGCGCTTGTCCGCACGTTCGCACGCGCCACTGAATTGGGCAGCCTCACCCCCACAGAGGCCAAGTCTGTCTACCCTTCTCTTGTCATTACACAGGTATGGGAGAGCCCATTGGCGCGTTTCCTGTGGATCAGCGGGCTTCTGCTTAATCTCGGTCTGGTGGCCTGGGTGGGAATTCTCATCCCCTCGCTCTCACAGGTCCCGTTTGGCTTCGATCCTTCTGGTGTTCCCGCAGAGACGGCCCCGTCTGTCCGTTTGATCCTGCTGCCTCTGGTCAGCGCGCTGATGTTCATTACGGGCATTCTGGCAGGTTTATATTTCTATCGTTGGGAGAAGGAACGTCCACTCGCATTCATCATCTGGATCTCCGGCGCGCTCTGTGCGTTATTGTTCCTCATGGCAGTCCTGTTCATCGTCAGCACACCGGTCTAAATGCAAATCGTACTTGGCTTCATTCTCGCAGTGATTGTCGCAGTTCTGGCGTACCGCGTTCACAGCCTGAACAAAAGCGGGGCCGCCGCCGCGACTCTTGTCGGTACGATCATCTTCGGCGTTGGCGGCTGGCAGTGGGCAGTTCTGCTGCTTACCTTCTTCATCACATCCTCAGGATTGAGCCGCGCCTTCAAGAAGCGCAAAGAGGGTCTCAGCGAGAAATTTTCAAAGGGACACGAGCGCGACGCGGGTCAGGTCTTTGGCAATGGTGGGCTGGCAGCCTTCTTCGCCGCGCTCCACGCGTTTTATCCCGAATCGATCCTCCCATGGATCGGATTCGCCGCCTCGCTTGCAGCGGTCAACGCCGACACCTGGGCAACCGAGCTGGGTGTCTTGAATCCAACTCCTCCGCGGATGATCACAGACCTGAGAAAACGCGTCGAAAAGGGGACCTCGGGCGGGATTTCCATTTTCGGCACTCTTGCCTCCCTGGCAGGATCAGGATTAATTGCATTCTTTGCTTATTACTTCAGACCTGTCATGTCATCTCCTTACGGGACGGTGTTTGGTGACTGGGGTGTAGAATATTTCGTTATCGTAGCCCTGGCAGGTCTGGCAGGCTCGCTCTTCGACTCATTCCTCGGCGCGACGGTCCAAGCCATGTATTACTGTCCTACCGACAAAAAAGAGACAGAGAAACATCCGCTCCACACCTGTGGTTCACAGACCGTTCACATCCGCGGCTGGAAGTGGCTGGATAACGACTGGGTCAATTTCGCCTGTGGGGCGTTCGGGGTGATGATTGCATATCTGGTTATTGTAATTGTCTGACGATTGTGCTATTCTTTACATGTCGCAGCCTCCAAAGCCTAATTCCAACGACCAACCCGCAAGACTTAATGGATATTAGGTTCCAACTGCACAGTCCAATCATCGATTCAGGCGGACGAATATCGTCCTTAGGAGGTATAAATGTCTTCAAATTCCTCGAAACAAACAGAGGGCAAACCGTTTTGGGGCGCCGTCGATGTCCAGCACATGCGCGTCGATCCCTGTTTCATGACCGGTAAGGGATGCGTCTATACGGAGGTCATCGAACGATCCATCAAAGAACGCAAGACATATGGCCAATACGTTGGCTTTTCCGTTATGCCATTTCGAGACAATCTGAATGTGTTCTTCAAGAATTGTCTCTCTCTTTACTTTAGCAGGAATTTTCCAAATAAAGTCTCCCTGCAGCGCGCTGACGAAGTCCGCAGGCCGGGGATCATCATCTGTGAAGGCGTTTGCAAACGAATTCAGGAGTCCGATTTCGTCACTGTGGATGTTTCCCTGCCGAATCCGAATGTGTTTTACGAACTTGGCCTAGCGTACGGCATTCATCATAAGATCGTTGTCATATATCATGATGCCTCCTCCTTTGGAAAGGAGATCGCAGAGGTGCTCAAACATCTCGGTTGCAGACCCTATGCCTATCATGATCTGGACCCCATCCCCAGGGAGGAGTTTGACCGGTTTCAGTGTGTCTGGCAATGGACAACGAACGAACCCCGGCGACCGTCCAACGCGACAAAAGTGCTTCTTTACGAACACATTTATGATCCTCCCATTGCGCATGAACAAACGGCCATGAACAACGAACAAGCCGCGCGGAGACCAGAGGACATCGCTCTGCAGTTTTCCACTCATGTAAAGTCTGCGGTTGGATTAGGCATTGTCCGCATAAAAGACGATCTACTGGAGGAAAGGTCCGATCAACCTGTCATCCACAGCTACCTGGATATCATCGAAGGCTTCAAAGATGCATTGACAGTGAAGACCGACGCCAACCCTCAGGAGATTCAAGACCTGGTCGAATCCGCCTACTGTATGATCATTCGCACCGGTTTCAAGCAGTGTCATCCCATGGCATATTTCTGGCTTGGGTATGGACACGCCCGAGGGAAAAATGTGGTCCCGGTTACGGTCCTGCGTGATCGCAATGAGAGCGTTGAGGATCTAGCCTTCGATATTCGTGCCCAAAGGCATATGTTCTTTTATGAAAAGGCACCGGACAGATTCGAGACTGAACTGACCTCGTCTCTCAAACAAATGATCGTCAGCGACTTCGCTGACTGGTCGCGCAAGAAACTCTGGAATCACCTGCTGGGTCGGCGGGGTGAAGTCTCCATCTTCACCGGCGCCCTGCACAACGAATCATTTGGCAGGGAGATGATCGGGGACTGGGATCTGCGTGCGGCCTCCGAACTGACCTCTTACTTCGCGCGCCAGCAGTATCGAGCGACAATCGAAAACCCCGTCTATACGCCAGAGTACCCCAAACGCGATCCTACCGCGCCGCCTGATGTTTACGTCACCCGCTTGAAGGAAATGCTTACAGATAAGAATTGTATCCTGATCGCATCTCCCGATGTAAATCCTCTCACAGAAGTCGTGCTGGGTCACATTTACAAGATCGATCCCGGGCGTCTTTTTTCAGAGACCGACGAAGGGGACATTCAGCAGAATCCGAATGCCATTTTTGTCGTAAAAGAGAAGACCGCAACCGGCCAGCAAAACGGGGAAACTGTAGCCAAGCGCTTCTTCTACCGCGAGATACCCTGTCAGGGGTCTGGTCCCACAAGGCGTGGGTTTGAATCTGCCCAGCTGAAAAACAGACGGATCATGCAGACATTCGTTAGTCAGGTAGATATTCAACAGGATGTATTCCATGTATTCGGTCAAATCATGATCCTGCCCAATCCATTTCGGGCAGACGCTGAGGGTCCCCAGCGTTATATCGTTGTTCTGAATGGGGTCAGTGGACCCGCCACATTTGCATTGACCCACGTCCTGACTGGCGGTGTAACAAAGGAATTCGTGGCCTACCCGCAAGACTTCGATCCCGAAGCAAAATCGGAGGAAATTGTACGCAGGTTGTTTGACCTCCTGGCACAACCACAGGCTTCAGGGTTGGATTGTATTGTCACTGTGAGCGTCGGAAAGACGCAGGAGGCACAACGACCCGGCATGGGGGATATTTCAGACTGGCGCAAAATTAGAGGCTGGGAATTGAATAAAGAGGCCCGTCGTAATGCAATCCAGGCCCTGGCATAAGGAGCCTCCTATAAAGCGATTGTCCAATTACTTTTGGAATCAAAAACAGGGACAGCATGCAATGTGCTGTCCCTGTTTTACTTATCATAACTTACTTTGGACTTACAGCCTTACCCGATTTACGATTCAGTAATTTCCACAATCCCCAGACAATGAGCGCAGGCGGCAGCAGGATGGGCAGGATCACTACAACCACCCAGATGAGCAGGTTCGCGATGCCCTGATACAGGATTGTGACTGTATCTGTGGCGTCGTCGAATGTCTCGCCGGGGTTCCAGGGAACAGGGGTAGCGGTGGGCTGTGGTGTTACCGTCGGTGAAACGGGTATGACGGGCAGATCAGGCTCGAAAGTGATCGTGATCGTCGAGTAGGCCGAGCGGTCGGAGAGATAATTCATCCGCCCCTTGATCTGCTCGATCTGCGCCTCGATATTGGCCAGTTCCTGGTTGATGCGCAGGGCCTCGTCCACGGTCTTGGCATCCGTGAGAAATTCCTGGATGCGGTCCCGCGTGGCTTCGAGGTTGGTCAACTGTGATTGCAGGTCTACATATTGATCGGTCACATCATCGCCCGCAGCAGTTTCGTCCTCCACACGGATCGCCAGATCGCGCAAACGGACCATTGTTCGCTCGAACTCATCCACCGGGATACCGATCGTGATGGTCGCGTACATCAGGTTGATACCATAGTAATCCTGATACCAGACCCGCGAGCTGATAATGTAGCCACCCGCGTCACCGATGACCTGTGTGGCGCGGTTAATGGCGACATCGGTGTCTTTCACCGTCAGGCGGATATCGGCGTTTTTGACGATCATGCGGTTGGAACGTTCGAGCACCGTCAAATCCCCCGCGGAATTGGAAATTTCGTACGCAGCGGCAGTCGGGATGGCTTCCGGCTGCATGGCGTCAGCAGGCTGCCCCGGCAGCATTGATTTTTCATCGGGAGCACCTGACTGGGCAAGACCCTCATCGAAGGCTGGGGCCTCCATTGCGGGCGCCTCGGTGGCAGCAGCATACTCCTCTTCATAATCTGGCGACAACTGGGTCGCGGGAGCAGCTCCACAGGCAGCCAGCAGGAGCATTGCTACCAGGACAAACAGGATGAACAGAGCAGATCGAGATTTCATTTTTCCTCCATGGACTAGTTGGGTGTATCGGCGTTAATCGAATGACGATGGAGGAAAATTAAAGTTCCCGAATAGACCATGGACGATAGACGACAGACTACAGATCATGGTCCATCGTCCGTGGTCTATGGTCTCTACTTGAGCACCACCCCCTACTATGCCTGGCTGTTAATCTAACTTTTGTTCCCTTCTTTACAGGTATGCAAGGATCTCAATAACAGTAATTTTCATTTCGGTTCTTCAAATGTCTGAATAGATTCCCAGTCCCAGCCTTCCTTCATCGACTTTACCACCAGATTCGATACATCCTCGGGGTAGATATTTGTGTGTCCTGGCAAATCTTCAACGGGCATCCAGGTCGGGATGTAAATCCCCTTTTGAGGGTTGTCGCGATTTGAATCTTCGAATTCCTCCCCTGTACCGGTTCCGAACTCTCCTCCAATTTGTTCGACCAGGAAGTAAATCTGCCGACTCCTTTGTCCCACCTGTATTTCTGCTACTTTTTGCCTGATAGCAATTTCGATCCCCAGCTCTTCCATCGCCTCCCGGACCGCAGCCTGTTCAGGCGTTTCGCCCTCGTCCACGCCGCCGCCCGGGAAGATGAAATAGTGGAAGCCTGCGCGATAACGTTCCATCAGCGCGACTTTATTCTCTTTGATCAGTACGATGCCAGCCCTAATTCGCATGATGTGCTCCGATGTCAGGTGCCAAGTGCCAAGTCTCAGGATATCAGTGAATGCTTGAGTGATTCAATTATAGGCTTAATCGGCAGAGTTGGAGGATGTACCTGTTACTAAATTTTGATGCGGTCCAAGTAACAAAGTGCGAAGAAAAATGCACTCACATATAACGAGGCAAGAACCTCACCATTTCTCATCATAAGAATTGCTTCGTCCAGAGGAACCTGAAAACCATCGATCTCTTCGGTTTCGTCCAGGGATTGGTCACAGACCTTTTCGACGTCCAATGCCAGGTAGAAATACACCATGTTCGTGTGATTGGCGGGATTCGGAGAGACTCTGCCAATTTCGATAATCTTCTCACTTGCATAACCTGTCTCTTCGAGCAACTCCCGCCGGGCGGCTGCAATCGGTTCCTCATTCTCATTAACACCACCGCCCGGCAATTCCAGGAGAATCTCTCCCAGACCATGACGATATTGTTTGATCAGCAATACTTCCTGCTGTTTGGTCAGAGCAACCACTGCGACCCAGGTCCCATATTCAAAAATGACAGGTTCGACGATCTTTCCATTGGACGTCTCGCACCGATCGATGCGAATATTTTTCTGCAAGTAACTCGATTCCAAAACTCTCCATGGCTTGACAGACATAAATCATAATTCCTTAACCGCATTTGATTTTGAAAAAGAGGATCTGAATTGTGTGATGACCGGCCGGATCGGTGGGCTGATATCTGCTGGAATGTCGCTGGCAGCGAACCACTTCCACTCGCTGTGCTCATCATTCAGCCTGACTTTGCCACGCCACTCACGCGACAAATAAACGACGCTGACATTATAAACTTCATCTCCATTTGGATATTTGTAATACAGTTCCGGCCCTGAAAACGCGCCAAAGAGAGACATTTCAACGATCTCCAGGTTTGTCTCCTCAAGCGTCTCACGTTTGGCCGCGATTTCCAGCATTTCCCCAGGCTCGATGGCCCCACCTGGTATACCCCAGCATTGATTGTCAGAACGCTTCATCATCAGCAAACGATCCTGCTCATCAAGGATGAGGATCGCCGCGCCGACCAGCAGGATGGGGCCATGCCCGATGTATTGGCGAAGTTGGAGGATGTATTCCATATTTGTTTTCCATAGTTTCTCAACCCGCGCCTTACTTTTCTGCGATCACCCAGGCCGTGGATTCTTCAGCCTCGATCCTGACCTTTGCCTCAGCCGGAAAGAGTCCCGCGACTTGTGCCGGTTTCAGGAAATGACTGCGCATGAGTGCCAGCTTTTCGGCCACCGCGATAAGCTCGACAGAGAAGGTACGTTCATTCCATAGATATGGTCTTGTGTGTCCGAATGGATTCCACCGCCGCGAACGTGGCTTTGGTCACACCGATCAATTGCTCGTAAGGGATCAGCGGTGCGCTGCCTTCACGGATCGCTCTCGCAAAGACCTTCCACTCATCCGTCCAGCCTTTGTTCTGCGCCCCTCTTTCCTCTTTCCTTTTCCCATCTTTGACCGTTTGCAAAGAAACAAAGTCATCCAACACCGCAATTCGCCCACCACAAAACACTTCGACGCGCTCCTTGGGGAAGGCTTTGTCCCCATTGGCAAGATAGTCCACAATGCCGATGGAACCATCAGGAAACATGAAAGTCATGGAGACGTTATCTTCGCGGTATTTGCCGTTATCCGGCAGCGCGTGCGCGCTCACAGAGACAGGCGATGCACCGACGAGAAAGGTGATGAAATCTACAAAGTGACAGCCTTCGCCGATGATCCGTCCGCCGCCGATTTCGGGATCTTGCGTCCAGTGATTGAGAGGGATCAATCCCGCGTTGACGCGGTAGTGGACGTGCATGGGTTCATTGCGATCCAGGAGGAAAGAGGAAAGAGTTTGAGCGAGGGGGGCAAACCTTCTGTTAAAACCAACAGCGATTAGCGGTTGGCGATTAGCACTTAGCTGCTTACTGATCACTGATAACTGTTTACTGTTGATCGCCAGCGGCTTTTCGACAAAGACGTGCTTCCCTGCTTTCAAGGCTTTGACGACCAATTCCGCGTGTGTATCGTGGCGAGTGAGGATGGCTACAGTATTGACATTCGGATCGCTGATGATCTCCTCATCGTCCGAGGTGGCATACTTGAAGCCAAATTTCTTGCCTGCATGCTGGGCATGGAATCCGCCGGAGGAGGCAATGCCAACCAGCTCGATGTCCCCGGCTTTTTTGATGGAGGGCAGGAGCACAGAAGTGGCGAACATGCCCGCTCCCAATACGCCAAGCTTTACAGTGCTGGTTGATTTGGAAGGGGCAAGAGGAAAGGTGATCCTTCTTTCCTCTTGCCTCTCTCCCTCCGGATATGTCAGCAACACACCGAGAAATTTTTCCTTCTTCCCCGTGATCACTTCATACGCCTGCGCCGCCTGCTCGATCGGGAAGCGATGCGTGATCAGCGGCTTGACGTCCAATTGTCCTTTCGCCATCAGGTCCACGACGGCTTCGAAGTTGCGGCCTTCCGTCCAGCGCACGTAGCCGATCGGGTAGTCGTTGCCATGTTCTTCGTAACCGGGATCGTAGCGGCCCGGTCCATAGGAACGCGAGTTGATGAAGGAAATTTCCTTTTCGAAGTAGACCTTGCGCGGAAAAGTCAATCCCACCGCGCCGGTCGCGACGACGCGGGCCCGGTCACGCGCAATGGCGCCGGCCAGCTCAACGGGATCGTTCGAGGAGGTATCGGCGCAGATCAGGATCACGTCGAAGCCGCGGTTGGCGGTGAACGCGGCAGAGGCGTCCACGGCCTGGTCGCGGCGAACTGCTCGAAGCCCAAGAGATGAGGCGAGATCGATGCGCACAGGGTCCACGTCGATGCCGAGGACATTGCATCCCGCAGCCGCTGCGATCTGCGCGGTCAATAATCCCAGCAGCCCCATGCCGATGACCGCGACATTCTCACTAATCTGCGGCTCCGCCAGCCGGAATCCGTGCAGAGCGATCGCGCCGAGGGTGGTGAACGCAGCCGATTCGAAATCCACATCTTTGGGAAGAGGCGTCAATAAATTTTTCGGCACCACGTTGTATTCCGCGTGCACCGCAAAGCCTGCGCCCGCGCAAGCCACACGCTGACCTACTTTGAATCCCTGCGCGCCCTTTCCGAGCGCAACGATCGTGCCCGCTGAGGAATACCCGAGCGCCATCGGCTGGTCCAGGCGATTGAACACGGCCTGGGCGGTGTTCACCAAGCCTTCACGCCGCGCTTTCTCGATCACCTGTTTGACCTGATCGGGACGCGCGTGCGCCTTGCCGATCATGCTCTTCCTGCCGAATTCGACGACCATTCGCTCGGTGCCCGCGGAGACCAGGCTTGCTTCCACCTTGACAAGCGCCTGCCCCTCGCGCGGGGTCGGGATGGGTACATCCTCGACGATGGATTTTCCGTTTTTGATGTTTTGGAGGAGTTGTTTCATGAGTCGTTTCGCTTGGATGCTGAGTTCAAGAAGTATAACGCATCTCGAAGGTGAGAGTGATTTCAGGCTAAATATGACAAATATTATCTTTTACGGTTAAGGAAAAACTTAATTATTGACTTTCATTATTACGAATGCTATTCTGTTCTTATCCAAAGGCAGCGCGAGCTGTTCATTTCCTATTCGCCAAAGAGGAGATAAAACATGACACTCGGTGGTTACGCAGACAAGGTTGCCTGGGTCGATCTGACCACGGGCAAAACGGATTTCAAGCCGATTCCGGAGGAATACAAACTCAAATACATCGGTGCACGCGGAGTGGGTGTGAAATTTGTATTTGATAATGGGCCAACAGTGGATCCACTTTCACCTGATAACATCCTGTGTTTCATGAACGGCCCAATGACGGGTTCCGAAGCCAACATGAGTGGACGCATGGCCATTGTGACGAAATCACCACTGACCGGCACAGTCACCGACAGCCATCACGGTGGTTGGAGCGCGGCACGTTTGCGTTGGGCAGGTTATGATGGGCTGGTCTTCAAAGGCAAGGCTCCCAAGCCAACCTACGTCTACATCCATGATGGCCAGCTCGAACTGCTCGATGCATCGGAAGTGTGGGGCAAAGGCGTTCACGACACAATCAAGCATTTCAAGGATAAATATGGCGAAAAGGACTTGACCGTCATCGCCATTGGGCCCGCGGGCGAGAATCTGGTCAAGTTCGCCTGCTGGATCAATGAGGATGACCGCGCCAGCGGGCGCGGCGGCACGGGTTGTGTGGGCGGCTCCAAGAACCTGAAAGCCGTTGTGATCAAGGCTGAGAAGAAAATCGTGAAGGCAGCCAACCGCGAGAAATGGAAAGAGGCTCACAAAAAAGCCCTGGCTGAGATCATGGATGAGCGCGTGGTCACCTCCCCACGCAAGGGCGGTCTCTCGGTCTATGGCACAAACGTGCTGATGAACATGACCAATGTGATCGGTGGTCTGCCGGCCAAGAACAGTCAATTCACCGCGTATGAGCACGCTGAAAAGATCAGCGGTGAATATGTCAATGATAATATCCTGACAGCCAATCCCACATGTCATGCCTGCCCGGTGGCCTGTAAGAAGGAAGTCGAGATCAAGGATGGTCCCTACAAAGGACTGCACATGGAATCCGTCGAGTACGAACCGGCCTGGTCGGTCGGCGCGAATTGCGGCAACGACGATATCCGTGTCGTTGCCAAGATGATCGACTGCGCCAACGACTACGGCTTCGACGCCATCGAAGTCGGTCACCCACTCTCGGTCTGGATGGAAGCCACCGAGAAGGGCTACACCAACGGCTCCGGTAGACTCGATTGGGGCGATGGCGCTAAGATGGTGGAAACCGCGGAAATGATCGCCTTCCGCAAAGGCTTTGGCAACGTGCTTGCCGATGGTGCAAACGCGGTCGCCGCGCACTTCGGTCACCCCGAACTTGCCATGACGGTCAAAGGCCAGGGCGTGCCCGCGTACGATCCGCGCGGGATCAAGGGCATGGGCATCGGTTACGCCACCAGCAACCGCGGTGCCTGCCACCTGCGCGGCTACACTCCCGCGGCGGAAGTCGTTGGCAACGTGCTGGGTCCATCCACGGTGACCGATCCGCTAGCGTGGAAGGGCAAGGGCGAACTTGCGATGATCTTCCAAAACGTTCACACCGTCACGGATTGTCTCGACGTCTGCAAGTTTGCCACCTTCGCCGAGTCGCTCGATTCGTTCGCGGCGCAGTACGAGGCGATCACGGGTGTTCCCTCCAGTGCTGAACACATGCTCAAGGTCGGCGAACGCGTGTACAATCTCGAACGTTACTACAACAACCTCAATGGCTTCCGCGAGGGAAGCGACTATCTGCCCGAGCGCTTTACCAAGGAACCCTCCACGATGGCTGGCAGCAAGGGCCAGGTCTGCGAGTTGGATGATATGCTCGTGGAGTACTATGACAAGCGCGGCTGGGTAAAAGGTGTGGTTCCCGAATCCAAACTCAGGGAATTGGAGATCATCTGACCGTTTCAGGCACGGCCGACCCTTCGGCTCCCGCTCAGGGCAAGCCTGATCCCGTTTCAAAAACGGAATCTCTCCTGATAGAAAACAGGGCGACTTTCGTCGCCCTGTTTTGATTTATCCGCCACCCACAGCGGGGAATATATTGATCGTATCACCCTGCGCGACTGGGGTCTGGAACTGATCGTCCAAAAATTGCACATCGCGTCCATTGATAAAGAAGTGCACGTGACCGTACATCCTGCCGTTTGTATCCAATAGTTCCTTCTTCATGAGAGGGAACCGTTCGATGACCTTGTCCAACAACTCCTGCGCGGTGACACCGTGATCCACGTCGAACTCGACAGTTTTGCCACCGGCAATATCCCGCAGGGTCGCATAGAAATTGACTTTCATAAATCACTCCTCTTCCCAAAGGTGGGCTCACGCAGTACTTCCACGTTCATCCGTCCGCTGGAGATGGGGGAGAAAAAACTGACGACAGAATCGGGCTTGAGAGGCGTATCGATCCCTGCTGGCAAGAGACGCGGATTTCGCCCATCCACGTAGACAGGTACATCCTGGCGCAGGTTGTTATCGGAATCCAATAAATGATATTTGGCGTCGGGAAATCTCTCGATCAGGAAAGCGATCAACTTGCGGAACGTGTCCACCCGCGTATCATCCACATCCAGCGCTGACATTCCGATCACGGTGCGCATGTTGGCATAAAAACGTGCTTCCATAAATCCAGTATATCAAAATTCCCCCACTTATCGTATCTCTATTATGAGAAAAACTTTCTTACGCGTGCCGTTTACGGACACTGAATGATTCCCTGCGCCCACAGACATCCGCCGCAAACGGGAGCAATGTCATTCCCGAGGCAATCCTCTTCATTGGTTTCGGAAAGGTCGCAACCGCCGCAGAAAGTACAGGGGGCAAAGACAAAATTATGCAGGCGCTCCCGGTAGGCCAGGTACGCGGGATCAAGCCAGATCTCCTCGAGTGCTTTTTCTCGCACGTTTCCAACGATATGTTTTTTCGAAAGGCGCGGCTTGCCATGTAAATAACTCATATGTGTGTGCATCAGAGGCCAGCAGGGACTTACATCCCCCGTCCAGGCGACAGACAGGGTACCGCTCTCCACGAAATTGCATACATCGTTCGCCCCGCCCCAGTTATTGCCTGCAAAACTGATGTTGCATCCGCTATTGAACGCTTCGGTGAGTGCAGCTTGTGTATCTTCGTTGAAGTCCAGCTTGGGGAGGCTCAGTTTGGGGAGCATGGGAGAGGGTAAATAGGCAATGCTGCGCATGGTCCGCAGATACAGACGGTCAGCCTGCATCTCAGCTGTTGCAGGCTGTACGTTGCTGACAGAATAATAGCGCGCACCAAAGGTATGTCCCAGCTTGATGATCTTCGGCAGGTCGTTGATATTGCGCTTCATTGCCACGAAAGCAACCCCAATCTCAGGTTTCGGGAAGTGGCCCGGGCCGCGCAATTTGAAGAGGCGGCGCAGATTTTCCAGGATAGCCGGAAGTTCCGCGCCCAGGCGCACATCGGCAAATCCTTCAGGGGTCGCGCCATCCAGTGAAACCCACAATATATCCAGCCCGGCATCTATGAGCTCGCGGGACTTTTTCTCTGTCAGGATCGTGCCATTGGTGATGAGTTCAACATTGACACCTAGTTCCCGCTTAATGCGTCGAATCCATTCGATGGTCTTGACGTGAAAGAGCGGCTCACCGATCCCGCCGAAATAAACACTGGGGATCGGATCCATTTGCCTGAGCCCGTTCAGAATACTCTCAAACGTCTCCTCGGTCATCCTGCCTATGGGCTGGTCCCACGCATTACGAAAACAGGTGATACAGTCGAGGTTGCAGGCAACGGTTGGCTCGATATAGACCTTGGTAAGCTGAGTAACCGGGCGATGCATGCGGACAAAGTTGTTCCCCTCGTCAAGCCGAACCTTCGAGCCAGGAAGCAGTCCATATCGCCGGGCCACTTCAGGCGGCAAGGCGAGCCGTCCACTCTCGTCTACCTCCGCCCATGCCGTTGTAGGTTTTGTGGATAGAACTGTCATAACCTGCTCCTTACTAAAAAAGGCAATTCCTATAAATCATATCCGTTTTTCAAAAAAACACACATGACAAAAGTTACAATTCCACGGAGACAAAAAGCCCATCAGGGGAAATGATATAATTTTCAAAATACATGTCAAAGGAGTGATCTGTGGCTGACCCCCGTGTTGTAAAGTTCGCAAAAGTGCTGGTCGAGCATTCCGCACGAATCGTACCCGGCGACCGCGTTCTTATCGAAGCGACCACCGCCGCCGAACCGCTGGTGCGGGAACTGTACATTCAAACCCTGGAAAAAGGCGGGCATCCCGAAACGCTGGTCGCTCTGCCGGGCATGATGCCATTCAGCCAGGATGAATTCCATCTGACCTACGCCAAAGATTCACAACTCGATTTCATCCCCACCTTTTATAAGGTCGCCTACGATCAGTTCGAAAGCCGCATCCGCGTTCACTCTGCGACGAATACGCGCGGCACAACGAAGATCGATCCTGCCAAGGTCCAGCGACGCGCGAAGGCGCTGGGTTCGATCACAGCTTCACAGATGCGCCGCGGTGCCGAAGGTAAGTTCAAATGGGTCACCACCCTCTACCCCACGGACGGGTACGCCCAGGATGCTGGCATGAGCCTCAAGGAATATGAAGACTTCGTTTTCAAAGCCGTCCATACGCAGGAAGCGGATCCGGTTGCTTATTGGAAGACCACCGAGGCAGGACAGCAGAAAGCGATCGACTGGCTAGCAGGGAAGCATGAGGTCGTCCTGCGCGGACCCAATGTTGATCTGGCGCTCTCGATCATGGGGCGCAAGTTCATGAACTCCGTTGGCCTGTTCAACATGCCAGATGGCGAAATCTATACGGGACCCGTCGAAGACTCGGTCAACGGCTGGGTGAAGTTCACCTATCCTGCCATCTATGAAGGTGTAGCAGTGGAAGGTGCGGAATTGACGTTCAATAACGGACGCGTGAGCCGGGCCAGCGCCGAAAAGAACCAGGATTACCTGATCAAGATGCTCGAATCCGACGCAGGCTCGCGCTACCTGGGTGAGTTCGCCATCGGCACCAACAAAGACATCGACCGCTTCACAGGTCACATCCTCTTCGACGAAAAGATCGGCGGGACCTTCCATATGGCGCTCGGCGCGGGTTATCCTGAAACGGGTTCGCACAACAAGTCTGCCATCCACTGGGATATGATCTGCGACATGCGCGCCGATTCAGAGATCCTTGTGGACGGGGAATTGTTCTATAAGAATGGGGAATTTGTGTTTGGTAAGTAATCAGGTGTTCAAGTATCAGGTGCCAGGCAGATAGGTAAACAATGAAGCCTCACGGTATTCACCGGAGGCTTTTTGTTTTACGTGATACCTGTTTACTTGTATACCTGTCTACCTGATACTTTTCTAATAAAATCCCACCGAGCTATCGATCTCCCGTGCGAATTCATCGATCCCTCCGCGCACATTGAAGACATTCTTCCAGCCCTGCTGTGCCAGCCAGGCTGTGACCTGCCGGCTGCGACTACCATGATGGCACATGATGTAAATGGGTGCATCTTTCGAGTTTGCCAATCCGGCGAGCGCCTCTTCCCCTTCGCGTGCCAGACGGCTCATGGGCAGCGACTCCATCCTGCTGTCT
Organism: Anaerolineales bacterium; assembly: GCA_035716785.1. GTDB lineage: Bacteria > Chloroflexota > Anaerolineae > Anaerolineales > Villigracilaceae > Defluviilinea. The sequence goes on along the minus strand of DASTJG010000118.1, from coordinate 1,847 downwards.
GTCACTTTGGCAGCATTCAATTCGCCCGGTTCACGAACATCGAGCAGGATAAATTTCTCTTCGGAATTTAATTTCCTGAAAAGCTCATCGACAGTAATTTCAGGGATCATAAATTACTCTCCCTCTCCGGCAGGAGATGGAGTTGGCAATGCCTTGACATACAACCTCGTCACGTATTCCTTCACCATCCTGCGCGTGGAGAATTGCGGGATGTTGGTCTTCATGGAATTTTTCATCCGTGCGATCCACTCGTGAGAGATCTCTTTCGGGTCGCGGTCGTAATACAGGGGGATGATCTCATCTTCCAGCGTCTTGTAAAGACTCTCGGCATCCTGCGCGTCCTGGACGCTTTGGGATTCCATCTCTTTGTCTTCGCCGATGGACCAGCCATTCTGGCCATTGTAGGCTTCGCGCCACCAGCCGTCCAGCACGGAGAAGTTCAGCGCACCGTTGAGCGCAGCCTTCACGCCAGACGTACCGCTGGCCTCGTATGGGCGGCGCGGGGTGTTCATCCACACGTCCACGCCCTGGACGAGATAACGCGCCAGGTTCATGTCGTAGTCTTCGACGAAGACCAGCCGCCCGCCGTTCTCGGCGCGCTTGACCTCGCGATAGACCTTCTGGATCAATTGCTTGCCGGGTTCATCGGCAGGATGCGCCTTGCCTGCAAAGATGATCTGAACCGGCATATTGGGGCGGTTGATAATGCGGAGTAATCTCTCTACATCCGTCAGGATCAGGCTGGCGCGTTTATAGGTCGCAAAGCGGCGCGCGAAACCGATCGTCAACGCGTAGGGGTTGATCAGCAGCCCCGAAGAGATAACCTGCACCGGATGAAAGCCGCCCATTGTCCAGCGGTCACGGACGCGCTCGCGCAAATAAAACGCAAGCTTCCGCTTGAGGTGCTGGCGCACCGCCCAGAGATCAGCATCCGGGATGCCATCGATATTTGACCAAAGCTCAGGCTCATCCAGGTGGTCATACCAGTCTTCGCCCAGGGTATCGCAGAACAGATCCATCAGGCGGCGCGCCATCCAATTGGAGACATGCACGCCGTTCGTAACGTGCGTGATCGGCACCTGATCCTCAGCCTGATCCTCCCAGAGGAAATGCCACATCTTGCGGGCAACCTGTCCATGCAGTTCAGAGACGGCATTGCGTCCGTTGGAATGTCGCAAGGCAAGTATACCCATGCTGAACGTTTCGCCCTGCGGCAGTTGATGATGGGCAATCTCGAAGAACTGCTCACGCGTCAAATTCAGCTGGGGCCAGAGTGCCCCCAGATATTTTTCGATCAACCACAATGGAAATTCATCGTTTCCCGCCGGGACCGGTGTGTGTGTGGTAAAGATATTCTGCGCGCGCGTCTTTTCCATGGCTTCTTCAAAAGTGTCGCCGCCTGCCACGAGTTCCCGGGCGCGTTCGAGCGTCAGGAACGCCGCGTGACCCTCGTTCATGTGCCAGACCGAGGGGTTATAGCCCAGCGCCCGTAGCGCGCGCACGCCGCCGACACCCAGTAAAAGCTCCTGCATGACGCGGCGGTCCAGGTCAGACCAGTACAGACGCGCGGTCAGTTGTCTATCGAAATCAGAGTTCGGGGCCAGGTTGGAATCGAGCAGGTACAGCGGGATGCGCCCAATGCGGAGTTCCCACAACCCCAAAGACACGGTCCGGTCCGGGAATTCCACATCCACACATAAGCGCTTGCCAGATTGATCCAGAACGGGCAGCGCCGGCAGGTTTTGGAAATCAAGTCTATTGTTGAGCGCTTCCTGCCAGCCATCCTCCGTGATGCGCTGCGAGAAATACCCCTCGGCATACATAAAGCCAATGCCGGTCAGTGGCAG
>DASTJG010000117.1:0-2378 GCA_035716785.1 Anaerolineales bacterium | reverse complement strand
CGAAACGGGCGTCCACTGCCACAGCTGACCAGGTCTTGTCGCCGGTCGCGCTCTGGCTGGTAGCAATCGCCACTTGATCGGCGGACATATTCGGGTTGGCAGCCAGCTGTGCAAGCACAAGGTCGTATTGAACGCCTTCCCCGCCCACCCATTCCTGCGAGTGAGCCAGAGCGGTGGCATATCCGTGCCAGAGCAGTTGCACTTCGATGGAAGCCATGTTGCAGCCATCGAACCCGACCATGTCAATGAATCCAAGCGATGGAAGTGCGGCTTTCACTTCTTCCATATCGAGCGTATCGTTGTCCGTATCATCCTGCATCACATAACCGGGATGCCAGTTCCAGCCGTGACCCCAGAAATACAACGCGTAATGGTCGGCGGGATAATTCAACTTCGCCCACGCAACAAAGTCGATCAATGTTTGAGGATCGCCGAAGTTACGTTCTCCCCAGTCTGCGACCGCGTTTTCGGGCGCAGCGGTCATTCCCTGCGTGACATGAAAGAGCTTGGTCGTTTGCCAGTCACCGTAGCTGGTGTCATATCCGGGTCCACGATCTGCCAGCGCGACTACCTGGACATTCGCGCTCGAGCCTGTCGGCGCGAGTTCCGTTTCGATATCTGACACAACGTAATCTTCGAGATTGTTGTCCCCGGAGATATAAACCATCACGGTCCATTTTGCAGGCGCGGCCGGCGCGGCAAAGGCTGGGTTCGACAAAGTCGAGAGCAAAACAAGCAGAACAATGAATGTAACAAAGGAACGAGTTGTTTTATACATGACTGCCTCCATTGGCTGGGAAAAGTATAACATTCCAAATGGGTAACTCTATAATTCCTAATCTTCCCGAGCTTGACAAAAATAAATAAACACTGTATATTTACAGTGTTTATTTTAAAGGAGATTGACATGGTGAGACCCATCAAGAAGAAACAAATCCCAAATCTGCAGGAAGCGATCAAGGAAACCGCCTGGAAGCAGATCGCGGAATTCGGCGCCCCTGCCCTATCTCTGCGCGCGATTGCCCGGGAACTCAAGATCACAGCGCCGGCCATCTATAATTATTTCCCCGATCGGGATGCACTCGTAACAGCGCTCATTATCGATGCCTTTACGTCATTCGGCGACTGGCAATTAGAAGCGCGCGACGCGGTTTCGGAGAATGACCCAAAGGGTCGATTGGAGGCAATCGGGCTTGCCTATCGAGACTGGGCAAATACATTTCCACAACGTTACCAGCTTATTTTTGGCACGCCCATTCCTGGTTACAAAGCTCCAGTGGAAAAAACGTTCCCGTCGTCCGCGCGTTCGCTGAGCGCGCTGGTCAGTGTAGTCGAGGAGCTGCGTGTGTCCGGAAAACTCAACGTCGATACCTTTCCAAAAGTCAAATCCGAATATAAAGCCAGCTTGGAGATGTGGCAGACGTATGGAGGCAATTCAGATCTCCTGTCCCTCTCTGTGGCTATGATCATCTGGTCACGTGTACACGGCATTGTTTCTCTGGAACTGCAAGGCAACCTGCCTCCCTTCGGCCCAAAGGGCGACGCTTTATATCGTTATGAGCTGCATTCGATTTATCAACAATTTATCAAGAGTTAAAAAGGAAAATAGAAATGGCAATCAAACATGTCGTGTTCGGCACCGGCGCAATCGGACGCGCCGTGATGGAGGAACTTCTCCAGCGCGGTGCGTCTGTCCGTATGGTGAATCGCTCCGGGAAAATGGACGAGGTCCCTGCTGAGGTGGAGGTGATCGCATCAGATCTGTATGACCCGGCCAACGTTCGGGAAGTGACGCAGGGTGTACAGGTCGTGTATCAAGCCTCACAGCCAAACTACAACCAGTGGCCCGAGAAATTCCCACTCCTGCAGAAGTCCATCATCGACGGCTTGACAGGAAGCAGCGCAAAGCTGGTTCTCGTCGAGAACCTGTACATGTACGGCGAGACCGATGGCAAGCCCATCACAGAGGACACACCTTTCAACGCGCATACACGCAAAGGACGGGTGCGCGGAGAGATCACCAGAACGGCGTTTCAAGCACACAGGGAGGGACGGGTGCGAGTAACGGCCGCACGCGGCGGCAACTTCTTTGGTCCGTGGGGCACATCCTCCACCATGGGAGCACGCGCATTTTATCCGTTGTTACGTGGAAAGCCCGCTCAACTCATCGGGCGCACAGACCTGCCTCATTCACATACCTACGTCAAAGACTTTGGACGCGCGCTGGTCGTCCTGGGTGAACGCGGTGAAGCGGATGGGCAGGCCTGGCACGTGCCAAACGATCAACCCACGATGTCACAAGGAGAACTGGTCCGCATGTTCGCGGAAGAAGCAGGCGTCGATCCAAAAGTAAGCAGCATGGGCAAGCTGATGATGGC
>DASTJG010000116.1:0-2779 GCA_035716785.1 Anaerolineales bacterium | reverse complement strand
GGAAGCTGCGGAGCCAAAGCGCTTCTTGCAAGCAGGCGATGTGGTGGAGATCACCATCGAGAAGTTGGGTACGTTGAGGAATATAGTTCAATAACCACATGTCGTTGCGAGGAGCGTAGCGACGAAGCAATCTCCGACCGACAGGAGATTGCTTTGGGCGGAAGATCACCGCCTCGTAAAGACATGACAAAGGAGAATCTATGGCACGTTTCATGCGCTTGACAGTCATCAACACCTTACTCGATACCGGACTGGTCCCGCTGTTCTACCACGCGGACCTGGAAACCGCGATTGAACTGGCATCAGCCTGTTCCCGCGCCGGAGCGAAAGTGATCGAGTTTACCAACCGTGGCGAACTGGCGTATCCGGTCTTTACCGAATTGGTCAGGCACTTTGCCAAAGCCGATCCATCCATGATTTTGGGTGTTGGCTCGATCATCGATGCGCCGACCGCGGCCTTGTACATGGCGAGCGGCGCGAACTTTATCGTGGGACCCAGTTTCAACCCGGAGATCGCGAAGCTGTGCAACCGGCGCAAGATCTTGTACATGCCGGGCTGCGCAACAGAGACCGAAATCTCCACCGCGGAGGAACACGGCGCGGAGATCTGCAAGATCTTCCCCGGCGAGACGGTCGGTGGACCCGCGTTCGTCAAAGGCGTGATGGCTCCCTGCCCGTGGCATCGACTCATGCCCACCGGCGGCGTAGACGCGACCAAAGCCAGTATCAGCGAATGGATCAAAGCAGGCGCCGCGGCAGTTGGGATGGGCAGCAAGTTGATCACCGCGCAGGCGGTCAAAGACAAGGATTACGACGGGATTGCCGCGAAGACATCCCAATGCGTGGAATGGATCCGGAAAGCGCGCACAAAGTAGGGGCGACCCACCCGGACGCGCCAAGAACTCTGCTCAGCCTTGAAGAGTCGCCCGTACGTATGGTGTGATGAAATTTTGAAGGAGAAAAACGATGAAATATCATGCACTCTTATCAGCGAACAACGGTTTGAACACCCCGTCCACGAATCCGTGCAAGCTGCTGGACTTTGGCTTCCTGAAGCTCGGAGCAGGGGAGACCTACAACAGTGAAAGCGGCGAGCGCGAGATCCTGGCGGTGATCCTCGGAGGGCGCGCCAGTTTCGAGATTGGGAAGAAGCGCTTCGAGAACATTGGCGGGCGCCCGAATGTGTTCAATGGCAAGCCACATTCGGTCTACATCCCGGCGAAATCAAAGTTCACGATCAAGGCAGAGAGCGCGGTAGAGATCGCATTACCGAGCGCGCCGAGCGACCTGGAAGTCGAGCCGTATATCATCGAGCCGTCGCGAGTCGCAAACGGCTCCTGGGGCGCGGCAAACTTCAAGCGTTACTTCCACCAGATCCTGACGCTTGCCTCGCAGCCCGACCTGCCGGCGCGGCGACTGATCGTCGGCGAGACCTTCACCCCGAGCGGCAACTGGAGTACCTATCCGCCGCACAAGCACCAGAACGATGACCTGCCGCGTGAGGCCTATCACGAAGAGATGTATTTCTTCAAGGTCAGCCCGGGGGATGGCTTTGGGATCTGTCATTACTACAACGAAGACGGCGAAGAAGAAAACTTCACCGTGCGCAATAACAGCATCCATATGATGCCGCGTGGCTACCATACGGTGGTCAGCGCGCCGGGATACACAACCTATTATCTGTGGTTCCTGGCAGGCAATCAACGCGTCCAGGCCACTGTGGATGATCCTCAACTGGGCTGGGTCAGCAAGACCGTGGCGATGTTGAAAGAACTCGGACACTGAAATTAACCACGGAGACACTGAGACACGGAGATTTTTAAGAAAGGTTTTCTCGGTGTCTTCGTGTCTTTATTATCCCCGTCAGGGGACAGTGGTTCGATCTTGAAAGGTATCACTATGATCTTAGATTCATTCAAACTCGATGGGAAAGTAGCTCTTGTCACCGGCGCGGGACAGGGACTGGGCCAGGGCATGGCGCTCGCGTTGGCGGAAGCTGGCGCAGATATCGCCAGCCTGGATCGTGTCGGCTGCGAGGGAACATGTGAGGCAGTCCGCGCGCTGGGCCGGAAATATTGTGAGTCCGTTGTGGATCTGCGTACCGCGAGCGTGGACGATTTGAAAGCAGTCGTCGAGCAGATTGTGAAGGAGATGGGGCGGATCGATATCCTGGTCAACAACGCCGGGACGATCCGCCGCACACCTGCCGTCGATTTCTCCGAGACCGACTGGGATGACGTGCTGCAGATCAACTTGAAGGCGGCATTCTTTCTGTCGCAGGCGGTGGGACGCGTCATGATCGCACAGGGTGGCGGGAAGATCATCAATACAGCCTCCATGCTCTCGTTCCAGGGCGGCATTATCGTGCCCTCCTACACCGCCTCGAAGAGCGGACTGGCAGGGATCACCCGCGCGCTCGCCAATGAGTGGGCGAAGCACAACATCAACGTCAACGCTATTGCGCCCGGCTACATGGCGACCGATAACACGGCTGCATTGCGCGCAGACCCGAATCGTTCCACATCCATTCTCGACCGCATCCCGGCGGGTCGCTGGGGTACGCCCGATGATCTCAAAGGCATGGTCGTTTTTCTTGCTTCCCCGGCTTCGGATTATGTCAATGGAGCCATCATCCCTGTGGATGGAGGCTGGTTGGCGCGTTAGCAGGTATTCTCATGTTGTGGAAGCAGTACTTATGAGTACATTCAAATTCTCTGATTTACCCGTAACCGCGCTTCGCGCAGGCGCCGAGCGCCGCATCGCTCACACCGATCACTTG
>DASTJG010000115.1:0-14315 GCA_035716785.1 Anaerolineales bacterium | reverse complement strand
ACCCGGCTAACGTGCGCGAAGCGCTGCGCGAAGCACAGTTGGATGTAGACGAGGACGCGGACATGTTGATGGTCAAACCCGCGCTGGCGTATCTCGATGTGATCCATGTGGTAAAGGCTGCCTTCCCCGAACTGCCGATGGTGGCTTATAACGTCAGCGGCGAGTACGCGATGATTAAAGCCGCCGCGGCAAATGGCTGGATCGACGAGGCAAAAGTCACACTCGAAACGCTCACCGCGATCAAGCGCGCCGGTGCAGATTTGATCCTGACCTATCATGCTATCGACGCAGCAAAGTGGCTGAAATAATTGCCCGCATACAAGTTATCCAAACCGATTAGCGAAAATTCGCGGCAAAAGGAAACTGATATGGACTCTCCAAATCTTAGCCAGCGCGCAGCTGCCGAACGAAACGCAAACAACGAGCGTATGGTCCACGCGGATTTCAACCTGGCACCTTTTACCATCGCCTGGGAAGTGACGCGGGCTTGCGCCTATGCCTGTGTCCATTGCCGGGCAGACGCACAGCACAAGCGCGACCCACGCGAACTGAACACCGTGGAAGCAAAAGCGTTGATCGAGCGCCTGGCTGCATTTGGCAATAGTCCCATTCTGATCTTCACCGGCGGCGACCCGATGATGCGGCCGGATCTGTTCGAGCTGATTGCCTATGCTACCGAGCGTGGACTGCGCTGCTCGCTCACGCCTACCGCGACTGCCCTGCCCACGAAGGACCGTCTCGAAAAGGTTCGTGAGGCAGGCATTCGCCGGATCGCGCTAAGCCTGGATGCGCCGCGTCCTGAAATCCATGATCATTTCCGCCAGATATCCGGCTCCTGGCAGCGCACCATGGATATTTTGCACCGTGCCCAGGAAGTAGGCTTGAGCGTTCAGGTGAACACCACGGTCTCCAAACATAACGTGGATATCCTGCATGAAATGATCCCGTTCATCCAGGAAGTAAATGCGGTGCAATGGTCGGTGTTTTTCCTGGTTCCGACCGGACGGGCCCAGATCGAAAACATGATCAGCGCCGAACAGCATGAACAGGTCTTTAATTGGCTCTACGATCTTTCGCAGAACGCGCCGTTCGACATCAAGTCCACGGCGGCGCCGATGTATCGCCGTGTGGCCATCCAGCGGAAGCGCACGGAAGCGAATGGGCAACCGGTCACTTTTCAGGGCGCAGGCTTTCAATACGCCGATGGGTTAAACCGTCCGACTAAAGGCGTCAACGATGGGAACGGCTTTTTGTTCATCTCGCACATTGGTGAGATCCAGCCGTCCGGGTTTTTGCCGCTCACGGCTGGCGACGTCCGCACGGCGGATATCGTGGATGTCTATCGGCACTCAAAATTATTTATGGACTTGCGCGATCCTGAAAAAATCAAGGGGCGCTGCGGGATCTGTGAATTCCGCGACGTCTGCGGCGGTCAGCGCGGCCGGGCCTACGGCATGACCGGAGATTACCTCGAAACAGATCCGGCATGTGCTTATATTCCAAAGGGAGTTTAATGGTGACTTCAGAAGAGACCCTTCATCGTACGCTCAATCATTATTCCTTGATCTCGTTCAAGGAAGCTTACTGGTCTTTATCTACAAAAGAACGGGAGGAATTTCAGAAAGGCTGGTTGAATGGCCTCTGTGCTGCCGCCCGGAAAGTGGATATTTTCCAGGCGACGGAGACGGGCATCGACCTGATCGTCTGGTCGGCGCTCACGGCAGACGACAAAGGAGACGCAGCTCGGTTCTTCGAACGATCTGCCGCGGCGAATAACCCTTACCGTCATCTGATCGATTTGAAAGACTCGCTCTGGGGATTTACGCGTCCATCGCAATATTCCAAGGCACGCTCCAGGCAGGAGATCGACCCGTTCGCGGAGACGCGCCAAACCTACCTGATCATCTATCCTTTCAGCAAAACGACGGAGTGGTATCTGATGAGTCGCGAGGTGCGCCAGGGGATGATGAACGAGCATATCCGCATCGGCAAACAATATGAAGATATCAGCCAGTTGCTGCTGTATTCCTTTGGCTTGCAGAACCAGGAGTTTGTGGTCGTGTACGAAACCGACGACCTGGCCCGCTTTTCTGACCTGGTGAACGAATTGCGCGACACGGAGGCGCGGCGCTTCACGCTGCGGGACACGCCTCTCCATACTGCGATCTATCACCCCGCCGAGGAGACGTTGCGCTTATGGAAATGAACGATCGCTTCCTGCGTGCCTGTCGGCGTGGGCCGGTGGACGCGACGCCGGTCTGGTTCATGCGTCAGGCGGGACGGTACATGCCGGAGTATCGTGCCATCCGCGAGAAATATTCCCTGCTGGAGATTTGCTACCATCCCGAGCTTGCTGCCGAGGTAACTTTGCAACCGGTGCGCGCGCTCGGCGTGGACGCGGCGATCTTGTTCGCCGACATTCTCCTGCCTGCCATCCCTCTTGGTGTTGGATTGGAGTTTGCCAGGGGTGAAGGTCCTGTTTTGCAGAATCCTGTTCGTACAATGGAGGATGTGAAGCGCCTGCAACCCGTCCATCCTGAAAAGGATCTGGGCTACGTGATGGAAGCGATCCGCATCCTGCGCAGCGAACTGAGTATCCCGCTGATCGGATTTTGCGGCGCACCCTTCACGGTCGCCTCGTATATCGTCGAAGGCGGCTCATCGCGCGAGTTCCTCAAGACGAAGATGGTGATGTATTCCACGCCCGAGGTCTGGCATGCGCTGATGGAAACTCTTTCCGGCGTCCTGGCGGAATATCTCGTGGCGCAGATCCGTGCCGGCGCGCAGGCAGTGCAGGTCTTCGATTCTTGGGTCGGTGCACTCAGTCCGCAGGATTACGAGAAGTTTGTTCTACCTTATTCACAGAAGGTGCTACAGGCAGCCAAAGCGGAGAACGTGCCCGTGATTCACTTTGGTACGAACACGACGACGCTTCTGCCGCTGATGAAACGCGCCGGCGGAGATGTGATCGGTCTCGACTGGCGCATCCCTCTGGACGATGGCTGGTCCCTGCTTGGAAGCGATGTCGCCGTGCAAGGGAATCTTGATCCCGCTATTCTTTTTGCACCTTTACCTGAGATCAAAGTGCGCGTTCAGGATATCCTGCGTCGTGCGGCTGGACGGCCCGGTCACATCTTCAATCTGGGTCACGGCATTCTGCAGCATACACCGGTGGAGAATGTCAAGGCGGTTGTAGACATGGCGCATGAATTCTCTGCATTGCGAGAGAAAGTATGAACCTGATCGGTCTGGTCTCCGCGCTGGCTGCATTCTTTGGCATCTGGTTCGGACACGTCGCCGTGCGTAAGATCGAATCCATCTCGCCGACCATCTGGTTGCCAATCACCGTCTTTGTTGTTGTCGGTATTGCATTCGAATGGTTCTCGTTTACAACCACTAACTTTTTACTTTCCTCTGCCTGTGGCATTCTCGGCTTCACAGTTCTATGGGATGCCCTCGAGTTCACACGCCAGCAGAATCGGATCAAGAAGGGACATGCGCCTGCCAACCCGAATAACCCGCGCCACGCGCTCCTCATGCATGAGTATGCCTCTACAACCACGCTCGACCTGTTGAAGCGCGACCCACTTGGCAAACCTGTCTCTCCGAGTGAAGCCATCAAACTGATCACTGAACACTGATTACTGGATACTGAACATGAATTTCTCTGGTCCCGTCCTTGGCATTCTCACTCTTTTCATCATCGGGCTTGGTTTCGTCTGGGTCATCCGCGGGGAGCGCTATTTTGGGTATCTCTGGTGGCCGTATGTAATGGGACTCGGTATTTTGTTTATCGTTGCATCGTTGTTCGTCAATAGTCTTTGGGGTTCTGCTTTGCTTGGCGTGTTTGGCGCCTCGTTGATTTGGGGCTCCACTGAATTGAAAGAGCAGGCTGTCCGCGCAGAGATCGGCTGGTATCCGTTTAACGAGAAAAAGATCCTGCCACCTCTGGCAAAAATTATTGAGAAATGGAAGGCTCCTCATCTATGATCGGTTTATTGGTAATGGCTTATGGCGGTCCAAGTAATTTGGAAGAAGTTGAACCTTACCTGATGGACGTGCGTGGGTATCGTCCCACCTCGCCGGAAATTGTCCACGAGGTGCGCGAGCGTTACCGCGAGATCGGCGGGCGTTCGCCAATCTCGGAACGGACCTGGGCACAGGCAAGTGCTCTTGAGTCTGCCCTGAATGTTAACAGTCAGGATTTCAAGGCCTTTGTGGGTATGCGTCACTGGCATCCGTTCATCAAAGATACGCTGGCGGAGATGTGTGACCAGGGCATTGAACGCGCAGTTGGAGTGGTCATGGCGCCGCATTATTCGCGCATGAGCATCGAAGCGTATTTCAAAAAAGTCGAAGAGGCAGATTCAGGCATCCAAATCGCCTCCATCGACAACTGGCATTTACTGCCTGGATATTTGAATGCGCTTGCCAACCGCGTCCGCGGTGCACTGGAACGTTTTCCCGAATCACAGCGTGCGGATGTGCCGATCATTTTTACGGCGCACAGTCTTCCGGAACGTATTCTCGAATGGGACGATCCGTATCCGAAGCAATTGCAGGAAACAGTCGCTGGTGTGATGAAAATTCTTGGGACGCATCCGCATACATTTGCCTTTCAATCGGCTGCGATTTCCAAGGAGCCCTGGCTCGGTCCCGACGCGTCCGAACCGATCAATCGTTTCGCTGACGAAGGCAGACAGAATATTTTGATCTGTCCGATTGGCTTTGTTTGCGAGCATGTTGAAATTCTTTACGATATCGACATTGTGTATCAAAGCCTTGCGAAGACATTGGGTGTTCGGCTCGAGCGGATCGAGATGCTGAACGACGAACCGGAAATGATCTCTGGTCTGGCTCGCCTGGTGCGTACCACTGCTAAGGAACAAAACTTGTTATGACGAAACTTGTGATTGTTGGCGGCGGAATTGCCGGTCTTTCGGCTGCCTACTATGCTCGCAAAAGAAATCCTGACGCGGAGATCATGCTTGTTGAATCATCTGACCGCTGGGGCGGCAAGATCAGGACAGACCGCGTCGCTTTCGATGATGGTCAGTTCATTATCGAAGGTGGACCAGATACCTTTCTCGCCACCAAGCCCTGGGGCGTTGCGCTTTGCAAAGAACTGGGTCTCGGCGATCGGCTGCATGGGACCAACCCGCACAAGAAAAATACATACGTTCTGAATCGCGATCGTTTGCTGCCTCTCCCGGATGGGCTGGCGATGATGATCCCCACGAATATCGAAGCCATTCTCAAGTCGCGACTGGTCTCGTGGTTCAGTAAGGCTCGCATGGGACTGGATTTTCTCCTCCCTCCGAAAGCCGTCAATGGGGATGAAAGCCTGGGTGCGTTCGTCAGCCGCCGGTTGGGACGGGAAGCCTACGAAAATCTGATCGAGCCGTTGATGTCCGGTATTTACGCGGGCGATGGCGACCAGCTTTCGCTGGCGTCTACGTTTCCGTATTTGCGTGATCTGGAACTCAAATACGGCTCGCTCGCACGCGGCGCGCTCAAAATGCGACGCCAATCGAACGGCAAATCCGTGCAAGGTTCACGCTCGGCTTTCCTTACACCGACAACTGGACTCGCGGAAATCGTCGAGAAGCTTATCGGATATCTTGAGACAAACAGTGTGACGCTTCACCTCAACACTCATGTCACTTCTGTAAAACACCTGACACCCTTCGACAGGCTCAGGGCGGCGCCTGATACCTGGCACTTGATTCTTGACACCGATGAATCACTGATTGCTAACGGGATCATAATCGCCGCTCCCGCCTTCGCTGCCGCGCAGATGCTCGCCTCCCTCGACCCGTCGCTGGCTTCCGATTTACGGAGCATTCCCTACGCCTCGACAGCGACCGTTTCCCTTGCCTATCGGCAGAGCGACATTCCGCGCGATCTGGATGGTTATGGTTACGTGATCCCGCGCCGGGAGGGACGCCGTGCCCTGGCCTGCACCTGGACCTCTACGAAGTTCCCGCACCGCGCCCCGGATGGCTATGCTCTCATTCGTGTCTTCGTGGGCCGCGCCGGGCAGGACATCCCATGGAACGAAGATGACTTGCTCGCGCTGGCAAAAGAAGAATTGAAACTGACATTGGGAGTTACGACCGATCCGCTTTTGAGCCGCGTTTTCCTTTGGGACAAAGCCATGCCACAATACAACCTTGGCCACCCTGAAATCCTCAAACGCATCGACGACGCGTTAGAGAAGTATCCGGGGCTGGCGCTGGCAGGGAATGGTTATCGCGGCATTGGCATTCCCGACTGTATCCATTCCGGCGAAGTGGCGGTCGATAAGATCATAGAGAGCAGTATTACCCCTGCTCACTACTCTCTACTCTCTACTCTCTTCCCTTGAGGTCTTATGAATATCACCAAATCCATTTCTCTCTTTCAGGAAGCACAGACGCTGTTACCCGGTGGCGTGGACTCACCCGTGCGGGCCTTTCGCGCGGTAGGTGGACAGCCGCTATTTATCGATTGCGGGGAGGGGCCCTATCTCTACGATGTGGATGGCAATCGCTATATCGACTATGTCCTTTCGTGGGGACCATTGATCACCGGCCATGCTCACCCAAAGGTTGTGGAAGCCATTCAAAAAGCCGCTATCAAAGGGACATCCTATGGTGCGCCCAGTCCACTTGAGATCGATCTGGCGAAGAGCGTCATGGAATTTATGCCGAATATCGAAATGATCCGCTTTGTCAATTCAGGCACCGAAGCAACGATGTCCGCGCTGCGGCTGGCGCGCGCCTACACAAAGCGCGACAAGATTATCAAGTTCGACGGCTGCTATCACGGCCATGCCGATCTGTTATTGGTGCAGGCGGGTTCCGGTGTTGCGACGCTTGGCTTACCCGATTCTCCTGGCGTACCCGCAGATACTGTCAAGGATACGCTGGTGGCGGATTTCAATAATCTTGATTCGGTGGAAGCCTTATTCAAAAAGTATCCCGAACAGATAGCCGCGATCATCGTCGAGCCGGTGGCAGGGAATATGGGCGTTGTCCCGCCATTGCCGGGGTTTCTCGAAGGTCTGCGCACGATCACCGAGCGTGAAGGTGCAGTTTTGATCTTCGACGAAGTGATGACTGGCTTTCGGGTGCACAAAGGCGGCGCGCAGGCACTCTACAATATCAAGCCTGACCTGACGACATTGGGTAAGGTCATCGGCGGAGGGCTGCCGGTCGGCGCGTATGGTGGGAAGAAAGAAATCATGCAGATGGTCGCGCCTGCAGGACCGATGTATCAGGCTGGGACGCTGGCGGGCAATCCGTTGGCGATGAGCGCGGGGATTGCGGCATTAGATTTAATTCGCGATGAACAGGTGTGGGATGAAATGGAAGCGCGCGGCCGCGAGCTGGACGCGGGAATTGAATCGGCAGCGAAACAGGCTGGGGTTCCCGTCCAACAGACGCGGGTGGGGACGATGCGCACCACCTTCTTTAGCGAGATCAAGCCTGTCGATTGGAGTACAGTCAAGGTCGCGGATAAGGTCCAGTTCGGGAAATTCTTCCAGAAAATGCTGGAGAACGGGGTCTATCTCGCACCGTCGCAATTTGAAGCAGGATTTTTATCCATCGTGCATGGCGAAGATGTGATCGCCGCGACGATCTCTGCTGTGGATGTGACCTTCAAAACATGGTGAGTTCTAATAACCTGATGGCAACTTGCTGATCCAGTCGCTTCCCAGCCGTACTTCGATGTCCACGGTTTGGGTTGGGTCAGATTTGATCAGGATCTGGGCGTTCTGCGTAATGCTAAAAATTTCGATCAGAAATTTCAAAGTGTAAAGCTTGGGCGAATAGAGAGTAATGGTCGTACGGCTTTGTGTTTTTGTATTCCCAAGCTCTGCGACCTGTAGTCCTTGTTGTGCCAAATAACTTGCCGTCCGCTCGTCGAGTTGGGCTGTATTTGTCCCGTTCAACAGACGGATACGAGCGCCATCTGCCTGCATGAGGGATTTCGGGTCGCCCCCTGCCTTTGGACTGATCGGTCCGCTCGAGGTAAAGATCTCGTCCCGCAGGATGCGGATCTTATCGGGCAGGGGTTTCATAATGCTGGCATTCTGTCCGCCTAATATGACGTTGTCGTATGCCATCATGCTGTGATCGATCACCCCGTTTTTGATATTCTCCCTTGGGATCCCGTTGACCAACGCGGCCAGTCTGATTGCATCATCCAACGACATGTTCGTATGGATACCTGCCGAAAAGGTGTTGTACAACTGGGGTGCCTGTGCCATCAGGCCTGGAAAATTTTCAGGGCTTAAGACCTTCTCTCGAATCCCAAAGATCACCTTCTGCTGGCGCCTGGCACGACCGACATCACCGTCTTTACAGCCTTGCTCAATGTGGCGGCAACGCGCGTACGCCAGAGCTACCATGCCGTTCAGGTGCCGTGTGCCGCAGCAGGTAAGCTTAACCTTTGGAAATTCCTGGTTATGGTACACAGGATCCACAAAAAGTGTTTCGTCGTTATGAACGTCCACGCCGCCGATCAAGTCGATAATGTCCACGAATGTGTCGAAATCCACCTGTACGTAATAATCGATCGGTACGCCGATAAAATGGGAAACTGTCTTCATGGTCAGAGCCGGGCCGCCGCCAGGCAGTTTCGAGCCTCGGCCAAGGGTCCAGGCTGTATTGATACGACTATAGCCGAAACCGGGAATATTGACCCACATATCGCGCGGGATAGAAAGCATCCCAGCCGTTTTCGTGACCGGATCCACAGTCAACACGATCAATGTGTCGGTACAAAAGGGACAGTCTGCCTCAGTGGGTTCACCCCCGCGCAGGCCTACGAACAAAATGTTGATGCGATTGCTGCCATTCCAGGTCGGGTATTCCAGGTCCTCCGCCAGGGGTTCAGGTGTCAATGTCGCTTTAGGCGTTTTTGTACCGCTCCCAACGTCCGGTGTTTCAAGTGGCATAGTTGTCTCGCCCGCGCAGCTGGCAGGCGGAATGCCGGGCAGCGAGGTGATCCGCCAGCAAATGGTAAGTTCACGGACAAAAACAGAGAGTCCAATGGCGATTGCCAGGGTAGTGCTCCAAAAGATAATTTGACGGATTGGGAAGCGTTGGGGGCTAATTTCAGACATTTGGTATTCTTTGTGAAAGCCAGGTTTTAATTCTATCATCTACTATCATAACGGTAAGGTCTGTTTCCTTGTTCCAGATGAATATGGTTTTATAATCGAAACAGAGGGATGATGGTAGCCTGAAGTCCTTCAGGCTGTGTTCACTTTTGCATCACCTGCTGTGCAGGCAGGTAATCGATATTCAGAGTATGCGGAAAAGACACTATGGCGACAACAATCAGATTACTCAATGACCAAAGCAACCGGAAAGTGTATAACATGGTCCCAATTCTGACCCTGCTCCTGATACTATTGTTGGCGCTTCTATGGCTTGGACTGAATTACCGCCAGTTATATATAGCCTGGGCAACTGGCAGTGAAACGCAGCGACTTGCCACTCTTGCCGCCGATGCCCCGGATGAATTCCAAAATCCTGCGCTTGTCGAAGATCGCTTCGCCGGAAGGTTGTCGTCAGATTTTTGGAAATTTACCACCATCAATGGTGGTGGAGAAGTCTCCAATGAATTGACATGGCATTCCGCGGCGATCACAGTCAATGATGCCTTGACCATCCAGCATTTTCCCGATCCCCTCTTCACGAGTGAATCTTCAGCGCGGGCCCCGAGGGGGCCTGAGCAGTACAACAACGTTTCGCTCATTGGCGGAAGCGGTTTCCGACCCTCGAAAACGAAGGATGTCGTTTTGCAATTCAGCGCGCGGGCGAGCGAAAAATTCTATGGGACAGGCGGTGTGATCTTTCAACCAGTGGGTACGCTCCAGAAAGATGGCTTTTTTGCGAAGCCGTTTGATATGTTTGGTTTTTCTGTCGTCGGTCCAGAATCGTCCTTTAGAGGAGTCACAGGTCCACTTTGCTATCTTGCCCTCAAGTCGATACCTTCGCAGGTTAAGTCACTTCAGGTTGACGCACAGAGCCTGCATACCTACGAGATCCGCTTGCGCTGGATTGAGCGAACGAAGTGGTTAGGTACTGTAAAAGTTGATGACGAGGTACAGTGTCAGATTGATATGCCTGCCTTTGGACCGGTTGAGGTTCATGTCTGGAGCGACAATGCCCTTGTTCTGCACGAACCCCGGCGCTGGTGGGAGTTTGGGTCTGCAATGGATTTTAAATGCCAGGATGGTGGAGAAAAACAGTTCAGTTTGGGGATGATCCAGATCTTCGAAGAGGCGCGCTGAAACCTCCAGGATCGATTTTCGGGAGAGCACCTCTCAAGCTGTTATAATTTGCGCGTTATGCCTGAACGATTACAAAAAATACTTGCCCAGGCGGGCTATGGATCGCGTCGTGCTTGTGAAGACTTTATCACTGCAGGACGCGTTCGTGTGAATGGACAGATCGCCTCGCTCGGTCAGAAAGCCGACCCGGTTGTCGATAAAATCACTGTGGATGGAAAGCCGATTGCGTCCGCGGAGGCATTGACTTACATTGCACTTTACAAGCCGCGTATGATCCTGTCCACAGTGGAGGGAGAGCGCGGCGACGAGCGCCAGACGGTGCGTGACCTGGTGGATATTCCTCAGCACGTTTACCCTGTTGGCCGGCTGGACTTCGAAAGCGAAGGCCTGGTCCTGATGACCAACGATGGCGATCTCACGAACAAACTTACGCATCCAAAGTTTGGTCATCAAAAGGAATACCGCGTCCTGCTGGCGCGGCGTCCGGATCAGGAACAGCTGGGGACCTGGAAACGAGGCGTTGTCCTCGAGGATGGCTACAAGACTGCGCCGGTGGATGTCTACTTTGAAAGCGCGCAGGGAAAGGGCGCGTGGGTGCGTGTCGTCATGGGGGAGGGGCGGAAGCGCCAGATCCGCGAGACGTGCAAGCAGCTTGGCTTACCTGTCGTGCGGATCGTCCGCGTCCGGATCGGGTCGCTGCGGCTGGGCAATCTCAAGCCGCGCCAGTGGCGATATCTCACCAGGGAGGAGATTGATGAACTGAAAGGCAATGAAACAAGTAGGAAGACAAACCGGCGTTAGACGGTTTGTCCTTTTTATGAGGTAAGAGTTTGTAACCTGCAGGTATCTATTCCATAGTTTACTTGATAAGGAGAGAGCATATGGTTACCGTTCGCACGGATGTTTTGAAGCTGGGCGATAAATTCGCGACGTTACTCGGCGATGAAGTCAAAGTGGGAGATATGGCTCCTGAGTTTACCGCGGTGGTGCCGGGCTGGGGTCAGGTAAACCCTCTTCAGGAATCGAGAGGTAAAGTAATTATTCTTTCCGCTGTCCCCTCCCTGGATACCGACGTATGTGATCGTGAGACGCGCCGCTTCAACGAAGAGGCGGCAAAGTTAAGCGATGATATCGTGATCTACACGATCAGCACCGATACCCCGATGGCGCAGAAACGCTGGTGCGGTGCTGCCGGGGTGGATAGAGTAAAAGTCGTTTCGGACATGGTGGAGGCGGAATTTGGTTTGAAGTATGGGGTGCTCATCAAAGAGCGCCGTTATTTGCGGCGCTCGGTGTTCATCGTTGGACGCGATGGCAGGCTGGTCTACGTCAATTACTTGCCGTCGCTGGGGCAGGAACCGGATTACGATGAAGTGATCTACGCTGCCCGGGAAGCGCTAAAGTAAAAGATCCAAAACCTTAGCCGCGAATTCACACGAAATTTTCAACCAATTCGCGACGCCGCGTCACGCCAGCTTTGCTGGCAGAGCAGCAGTTCGCGTGAACTCGCGGCGAAACTCACCTAGCATATTCAGCAAGTTAAAAGAGACTCACCCTCGGAACTAATTTCGCGGGTGAGTCTTGTTTTAGAATCAGTTCATTAACTCTGTCTGATATCCCAAAACTTCAGGACCACGTCCTTAAGCACTTCCCTGATCTTTTCCTTCTTCATTCCCAACACCTTAAAGGTGATCACCCGCGAGTGGGCATCGGGCCCTGAGAACATCCCAAAGGCAATGAAATCGCCGCCATTTGCGGAAATGGCCTGGGTAACTTTTGCAAGTTCGCCTGGCTGTTCCGGGACGGTCGCTGTGACACGGATCGCCTTCTGGCGGGCACCCATCAGTTCGAGGAAAGTCTTGAAGAGGTCGGTTTCTGTGATCATGCCGACCACTTTGCCCGCGCTCATCACAGGTAATCCACCTATCTTTTGATCTGCCATGATGCGGGCAGCTTCCTCGATCGGGGTATCCTTGTCAACCGTGATGACTTTCTTCGTCATGACGGTTTTTATTTTGACTTTGCTGATGAGATAGTTCAGCTCCCAGACACTCAGTGTGGTGACCGAAGAGGGCGAGGCGTTCAGCAGGTCCCTTTCGGAGACGATGCCCAGCAGCTTGCCATCTTTCATCACCGGAGCGCGGCGGATGTGTTCTGTCCGGAACATCGCAAGGACTTCGTTGATAGGCTCATCAGGCGAGACAGAAATCACGGGGCGGGACATTCTTTCACCGACAAACATGTTTCACCTCCATGCAATGCAAGCGGTTTGGATATGGTTTGAGACCAACCTTACGCGAGTATTATATGCTTTATGATCCAGGCTGCTGTCACAGAGTTGGAGTGAATAAGGTCATATCCAATACGGCTGAAGATTTACAGGCCTAAATATGCCTCGCGTATATGTTTATCTTTGATCAGTTTTCGTGCTTCACCTTCCAGCTCGATCTTTCCTTCGACGATCACATAGCCATAGTCGCTGATCGCCAGAGCCAATTGTATGTTTTGTTCCACAAGCAGGATGGTCAATCCCTGTTCCCTTAGTTGTTTCAGACTGTCGAACAGTGTCAGCACGAGCACAGGCGCAAGCCCGAGCGACAACTCATCGATGAAAAGGATCGTGGGGTCGGCCATGATGCCGCGCGCCACAGCCAGCATTTGCTGTTCGCCGCCGCTCAATGTTCCGGCTTTTTGGGTGCTACGTTCCTTCAGGCGCGGGAACATCTCATAGACGCGTTCCAGATTTTGCGCGAACTTGGGCCGGGCGTGCCGGTTAGACGCGCCCATCTCCAGGTTTTCGTAGATGGTCATATCTGTGAACAACTGCCTGCCCTCCGGGACGAGCACAAGTCCCATTTCGGCTTTGGTGTAGGCAGGCAGTTTACTGACATCCTTTCCATCGAAGTTGATCGTTCCGCTCCAGGGTGCCAACAATCCCATAATGGTACGAAGCAAGGTCGTTTTCCCCACGCCATTGCCGCCGACCAGGCAGGTGAGCTTTCCCTGTTCCAGTTGCAGGCTTGAGCCCCACAAGATTTGCACTTCACCGTAGCCGGAGGTGATGTCCTTTACTTCCAGAAGTGCCATGATTATCCCTCCTCTAAAAGCCGCTCTGCCAGACGGGGATCACCCAGATAGGCTTCGACGACTTTCGGGTCGTTGGCAATCGCTTCAGGGTTGCCCTCGGCGATCAGCTGCCCATAATCCAAAACGATAATGTGATCGCAGATGTTCATAACTGCCTTCATCACGTGTTCGATCATGATGATCGTGATCCCCTGCTCACCGATCTTCAACACGGTCTGGATCATGTTGTCAATTTCGGAATGATTGAGACCTGCCAGTACCTCGTCCAGGAGCAGGAGATAGGGATGCGCTGCCAGTGCCCGGGCCATCTCGAGACGCTTCTTCTGTGCGACGTTCAGGCTGCCTGCCAGTTGATCGGCTCTGACTGCCAGCCCGACGAATTCCAGCACCTCGTCTGCGATCTTTGCCGCGTTGCCCAGGTTTTGGTTCTCGTGTCCGAAGCAGGCGCCAACCATCACATTTTCCCGCACCGACAGTTCGTTCAACGGGCGCACGATTTGATGCGTGCGTGCCATGCCCATTTTGGCAAGCTGATAGGGCTTGAGTCCTGTCACGTCCTTGTCGTGGAAGAGGATACGTCCGCTCTCCGGCCGATAAACACCGTTGATAACATTGAAAAGCGTCGTTTTGCCCGCGCCGTTCGGACCGATCAATCCCAGGATCTGGCCTTGAGGCAGATCAAAGGTGATATTCAACAAGGCCTGCAACCCGCCAAAACGTTTTGAAACGCTCTGTAACGAAAGAAGTGCCGTCATGCCAGTATCCTCCTCAACGTTGGTGCGCGCTGTCTTAACCAGCCGATCGCGCCTGCAGGGATAAAGAGCACGATCATGAGCAGCAGCACACCAGATACGGACAGTTGAATATCTTTGAAGAAATCACTGGTCACCAGATAACCGCGCATGCCCTGGTAGGCGAACGCGCCCAGAATGGGTCCCAG
>DASTJG010000114.1:0-10659 GCA_035716785.1 Anaerolineales bacterium | reverse complement strand
GTGAATGCCACTGTCAGCAATGCAACCGGCTATTCGCTTTACTATGTCGCACAGAAGAACACCACATATTACTGGCGCGTCAACGCGACCAAAAACGGCAGCACGAGCGCCTGGTCGCCGGTCTGGAGCTTTACGACAACGAATAAATCAGTCCCAGCCGCCCCGACCCTAGTTTCCCCTGCAAACGGCGCGAGTGGTTTCGCAGCAAGCGATGGGGCAACACTGACCTGGAATGCCGTGACAGGGGCAGAGTCATACGACTTCCAGATTGCCAGTGAACCCAGTTTTGGCGCAGCGTTCATCCAATGGTACGCGTATGCTGGCACGTCGACGCACGTGGTGGGACTGGAAGAAGCGTACACATCCAAACTGTACTGGCGTGTGCGCGGCAGGAATTCCGGCGGTACAGGCCCATGGTCTGAAGTGCGGACGTTTACCATCGACTTGTTCCGCTGAACCGGCGATCCAGCGCGATCCCTCATCACGACGGACAGCGGTGACGACCAGATTTCGCCACCGCTGTCTTTGAATATGCAGGTCACAAAGTAAAATGGAGCAGGTATGGGATACCCGCAACCATGAAAACATCCACGTTTATTTCACGAATATCTATCTTTTTTCTTTTGGCAGCCTGCATTGTCGACCTCTGTAACTCGATGTATCAGACTCCAATTGCACCTACCGCAACCTCTACAGCCACGTTCATCCCCACGCCCTCATTCGCTCCAACCATATTGCCAACTTTAGAGAGCATTCCGGATACCGGCTGGTCCCTGCTGCAACCTGGACTGGAACGGCGCTCGATCAACCTCTACGACGAGCAGCATCAACAGGTCGAGGCATTGTATCTGCTACGCCTCGATCCGAATCGATTCCGGCTGGATGTCGCGTATCACGAAACACCCCAGAACCTGGAAGACTGGCAAAAGGAAACCAACGCCCTCGTTGTGGTAAATGGTAGTTACTTTCGTATCGAGGAGGAAAAGTACATTCCCAACGGATTGACAATTGTCGATGGAGTACCTCTTGGAGGTAGTTACGGTCCGTTCGCGGGGATGCTGGCGATCAATGATTATGGGACGGAATTAAGATGGCTTGCAGACCGACCCTACAATCCCTATGAGCAGTTACGAGCTGCCTTGCAGTCTTTTCCCGTGCTTGTCAAACCGGGTGGGGTGCTTGGTTTCCCCGCAGAATATGAAGATGATTTGAAAGCAAGACGAACTGTCATTGGGCAGGATCGAAACGGTCAGATCCTCTTTCTCGTTGCCCCGCGGGGGTCTTTCACGCTGCATCAGTTAAGTGTTTACCTGACCGAGTCAGATCTCAACCTGAATATTGCTGTCAATTTGGATGGGGGGCCATCCAGCGGCATCTGGCTGGCTCAGCCCCGCGAGATCATCCCCTCACAGACCTTGCTGCCAATCGTGATACTGGCATATCCGCGCTGATTCGTGTTGTTGCAAGTCTTCGATAAGTAATCTCCCCCATAATCAGGTCATGGGATCGCTCCACCTCGCTTCGATTGCATAGCACTCAGCGCGAAGGGGCTTGCAACGACATTAATTACGCCTCAGCACCCAGGAATTCAAGACCAGCGTAAACTCTCCCACTTTTTCCCCGTTCGCAAGAACCGCATATCGGTCGTACAAGGCTTTCGCACTGGATACTTTGCTGACCGTGATCTCATCATAGATCGGCTCGAGAAGTACTTTCGAATGAGACCCGCACTCCTCCACCTCTTCGCCGCAGACCAGTCCATATTTCCCGTGCACATCGACCCGTTCCAAAAAATACCGGCAACAGCAGTATTTATCATAGTTCAGGCATTGCTCGGCGAGATTTTCCACTTTTTCACCCGGATCAAATATAACCATCGTTCCATCTCCTTTGACGCGGCGCTGGCTTTCCGGACGGGGGACCGTAGGGAATTCAATACCATCACCAGTTAAGATGATTCTGGTATGCAAAGCGGGTTTTAGCAATTGACAAACGTCACCACTTGCCCAGGTCAGGTACCCATTATTTTTTCAGTACGCACAGTAGTTCGTGTTGGGAGCAACATCCTTATCTTTGCTTGCCAGTTTTCAAATTCTATCCCGTTTGTAATGGAATAGTGAACGAATTTTAGTCCGATCCTCGTAACACCAGAAGGAGCTTGACGTTAAACAACCCGAAAGAGCGCGGCAGTTTATCTGCTCCGTGGGCTGTGAATTGAAATCTACTCAGAAGAAGGAGAGTAAATATGAAAACCCATAAACAAGAATTGGAACATACAGCAAGGGCGACCAAACCCATTCTGTCTGGCTTCCTGGTCGGGAGTGTGATCGGGGCCGCGACGGCGCTGCTCTTTGCGCCGCGCTCGGGCGAAGAGACGCGTACGGAGATCCGGGACAAGGCGATCGAACTCCGCGACCATGCGACAGAGACTGTCAGGGATACGGTCTTGCAGGCAAAATCTAAAGTAGAGGACGTTAAGGATAATGTCCGGGGAAAAGTCGAAGAATTCAAGCAACGCGGCAAATACACCATCAACCAGCAGTTGGATCGTGTCTCGCATGCTGCGGAAACTGGCAAGCAAAAAGTCCAGGAATATTAAGAAAGTAGCATGCATGGTACACTTTGCCCCTCTCCACAACAGGAGAGGGGCTTTGTTGTTCTATGATTAACTCTGCATTAGAGAATTTTAAACATACATTTATGGTCTTTTCGTTATATGGGTAAAGACGCTATGACAATCAAAATAAAAATGAAGAAGAAAAAGTTTTCTCGTTTACCTTTGAGGATTTTTGTCTTGATCGCAGTGGCAGGGTTGCTGTTAGCGGGTTTCACGCAAGTGCGCGGGCGATATTCTGTGTCGCAGCTTCAACAGGAGCCGATCGATCTACCGGTGTCTGTGCTGCGACAGGCCCTGAGCACATCCTGCGGCGAGGCGGTCATCGTGATGACCTACAACTATGCCCATCCGGAAACGCCGATTAGCGAAGGGGAAGTGATCGAATATGCGGCTGCCAATGGCTATTACACCCCGGACCTGTCACCTTTTACCAGCCCGGCCAGCATGGTAAAGATCGCGAAACATTATGCAGACGACGTTTCGACAGGAAGGGTGTTCAACTCCGGCCAGGGATTGGCACTCTTGATAAAACACTTGCAGCGTGGCGAACCCGTTGTGATCGATGTGCTTTCCAATTTTAGTGACCCGGAATCGGAAGCCCATTTCATCGTTGTCACAGGGATATCCGTGGATCCAAATCGTGGGAATGCAGTCATCGTCCATTACAACGATCCTCTCACAGGCACTAAAGAAGCAGACGATTGGGAGGGAGACGCAGGGGTTTGGAATGCCTGGCTGACGAATAATGATCCAGGTGGCCCAGGTTGGTGGCTGGTGATTTCCCAGCCATAAGATTTTATTCCGTAGAGCGGCTATGAGGATCAGGTTGACATTGCTGTGACTGTATTGGCTCGAGCATTTTCCGAGTCGGCTGCAGGCAGTGGTCTCCACATCTTATCCCAGACGACAAGTACACAAGCTAGGAGCAACCACAAAATGAACACTGGTATGTAGGCGCGGCCGAGGAATATGGAAGTTGTATTCCGTGCAACGTGAAGGAGAACCACGGGCAGGAGGCTGCCTTTCGAGCGGTTGAACAACCAGACGAAGATGATTGCCGAAGGGATTTCCTGGAGCCGGATCATGAAGCCAGCCGCGCCGAAAGGATAATAGCCCATCACGTGTAAGGGCAAATGCCAAAGCCCCCACAGGATCCCGAGCCATATGCTTGCGACGAGCGGGCTTTTCCAGGCTTGCAGGCGCGGCAATGCAAAGCCCCACCAGCCTGGGTCTTCATGGAGTGGACTGGCAAATAGCAAGACCCAGAAAAACGTTTCCACGATGAGCGGTATCAGGGGGACATTTGGGATGGAGGGATTGGCAGGCACAGAAATGCCCAGCCAGCGCGCCGCGCCATTCGAGACGAGGACGATGGTTGGCCAAAGAAGAATGGCAACGAGAATCCATTGCATACCCACACCTCGCTTTACCAGACGGTGCAGGAGCGCACGAACTCCCTGCTGGGGTGAAAAAGCTCCGGAGATGACGTACGCGGCGAGAAGTGCGAGCAGGATGTCAAACATGATTTCGACACCTGTCATTGGATACTTCCACCAGAGACTATCAAGCCACCCGATCCCTGCCGCTCCGGCAAACACGATAGCAAACACCACGAAATGCCTCTTTGCCCGAGAACGATCTCGACCTGGCTGCAGGAGTGTGGAGAGGAGAATTGCTATAATGACAGGACCGGCACTTGCGATGCCCTGAATTCTTTGCCAATCATGTGTGTCAGGCAAGTAGGGGGTAATGAACCAGATCAACCAGCTGAAAAGAAAAGTCAGAAGGAAGAAAAGAACGATATCGTAGCGCTGAATGAAAGCTCGAAGTCCTCCCGGTTCCCGGAGTGGTTGTGCAGGTTCGATGATGTTTTGACGTGGTTGTGACAATGTTGACCTCCTTGTGCAAATACAGGATAGGAAAGCTGCGCAACAGGACGCTGATTCTTTCCATATCAATATACGCATCGCCCCATCATAAGTTGGCGTTTTCGTGAAGCTATTTCCCGGTCTTATCTTCTGTTATCTGCTTGATCACTCCCCTCATCCGTTCGTAATGTGAACCTTTCCAGTAGATCTGTTCGCAGGCCGGGCAGATCTGGAACTCATCGAAGTAGAGTTTGGTGAGCGGTTCCAGGCGGTCGAGCACTGCTTCCTTCGCAATGGGTTCCAGCGAGTGATTGCAGCGTGGGCAGCGATGAAAAGGAACGATGTGTTTTGCAAGATCGAAGCGTTTTATGACTTCCGGTAATTGTTCGCCCGGGTCAAGGGAACGAAGGCAATATCCATACGCAACGGCCTTTCGCATGAGCAGGCGTCGGTCGCGGGTAAGGAGGATCCGTCCCTCCTTTTGGGCATCCTCTGCCAGATCTTCATCGTCGTAGTGATTCCGATAAAGACAGTCAAAACCCAGCAGGCGCAAATGGGCAGCCAGACGCCCAAGATGACCATCGAGGACAAAGCGCGGCTCCACCGGGCAGCCGTCTGGCACAGGATAGACTTCGACCCGGTCGCCATCCTCCGTGAGGGTATCCAGCGTTCTTTCCTGACCGTTGACCTGCACCGCCCCGATCTCGGGGTGCGGTACCCCGAGCGACTCTGCCAAATGCTTGACCGATTGGCGCTCGCGGAAATCCACAGAGATTACCTGGTTTCTTTGATCTCGCGGCAGGAAATCGTTCAGCCTGCCAAAGAATAGAAAATATGCCCTGCTCATAAGGAAATTATATTCCCGGTTTCAAATTTCGTTTTCAAAGCATAACAGCCAGGCTTCCATACCGTTATAACAATTACGCAGTGTTTTATTTCCGTGCATTCGTTATCGGAAACAACCATCGTAAAGCTGCGGCAGAAAACTTTATCCGTTTTGTGGGCGGCGGATTAAAAACCGCTCAGTAGAGAAGGAGACGAATATGAGAAATGTTGATCAAGACTATATGCAAACGGGGCAAATTGGAAATGGGACTGTAAAACATGTCCTGACCGGGATCGTCGTTGGGGGCGTGATCGGAGCTACAGCGATGCTGTTCCTGGCGCCGCGTTCCGGGGAAGAGATGCGCGCTGAAGTTCGCGACAAGGCTCTGGAACTGCGTGACCGTACGGCGGACACTGTGAAGGATAAAGTGTCCCAGGTCAAGTCGAAAGCGGATCATCTTACAGATGGTGTGATGGGTAAAGCCAAGGGATTAAAACACAAGGGGCAGGATCTGCTCGTGGAACAATTGGACCGCGCCTCAGAGGCTGTCGAGGCGGCCAGGAAGGCGATCCAGGAACTTTAAGCATCTGGCGTGCAAGAATATACAGCGGGTCCTCTTCGGTAAGAAGAGGACCTGACTTCTTACACCTTGCTTTTTGCACAGATACCTGGAATGAGCAGAAAGGAGATCGTATGGTTAGGGTCGTTCTCATGTTACTATCTGCTATTGCCGCTGCCTTGATACCTGGCAAAGTTGCCTTGCGTCAAGTCCCAGTGGCAAAGAGCCGATTTTCGGTATATAGACGCAGATAAGTCTCGGCTCATCTGCGTGCTGCCCTGGCTCAGCCTAAAAAATACGACCTCGGAGGTTCCAGATCTCCGAGGTCTTGTTGTTCATCGTTCCATGATTTATATCGTCAGTCTGCGGCACATGCTCTGATGGACCCTCTTTCAGGGTACAGTCCCGATCCACATGCGACTGTCTCTGTTTCGTAGCCAGGATACTCCCAGACCTTTGCCTCGATGAATGCCATTCCCAGCGAGCGTGCTACCGAAACCCGGTGATGTCCATCCTCCACATAATACTGCTCTCCAATCTTGTGCACAACGATGGGGTCCCAGCCGCCATTTTCCAGGGCGAGGTGGGCATTTACCCAGCGATCCCGCAGGTGACTCTTGAGCGGACGGAACTTATGATCGAAGTCGCTGTCTCTGTTCAACGTGCCAACGACCTGTTCGACCGGAATATCTTTCACACCAATAAGTTTTCGGTTTGGGCTTTTCTGCGACATTTGTTCAGGGAATGTCGGCAGCTTTGTGTTTTTTTCAAATAGTTTTGCCCAGATCGAATCTCGCCGGGCAGGCGATTGCAGGGCATAGAATTTATCGATGAGCGAACTGCGGGTATTGGTCAGGTGCGAGTACGTGTTCATTTTATTTTCCTTTCTATATTTTGCTACCTGTATCAATTAGGTTCTTCAATACTTTTATACGATCTCCGGTTGGGTGAGAGTCAAGTCTTCACCCTACCGAGGATGTGCAATCGGTTGCACAATCCTTGAAAAAAAAGGGCCGGTCCTGACTCTGCGGCGGTCTCGCCGCATCAGGCAGAAGCTTTGTTTAGAATGTTCATTTGTTCTTCACACAAAGAAACGTGAAGTGCTTTCAGGTTGTGACCTAGTTGATCGAGTTTGCTAAAGCCCAGAATGGGAATGGTCTTGGGCTGGTGATGAAGCAGCCATGCCAGCACAAGTTGACTGTTCGAAATGTTCAGTTCCTTTGCCATTCCAGACAAGACTTCCAGTCGCGCGCAGGCATCGTCATTATTGAAGAGATGCCAGTTGTAATATGCCTCACGCTTTTTGGCGTCGTCATAGATCCCCTTCAGGAGTGGGGAGTAGGGCAGCAAGGTGATCTCTTCATTCGATTTCAGATAGTGCAGCAATTCGTCGTCCACATTGACGGCAACTCCAAAGTCTGCTCCGGCTTTGGGCCGCAGATAGGAATACTGCTGCTGGATGGCAACGAACTTTGCCCAGCCGTTCCTCGCGCTGATTTGATGCGCGCGTTCTAGTCGCCAGGTCCTGATATTGGAGCAGCCGATGAAACGAACCTTGCCTTCTTTGACCAGCGCGTCGAGCGTCTCAAGTGTTTCCTCCAGCGGTGTAACGCGGTCATCGACATGAACATAGTACAGGTCGATGTAGTCCGTTTGCAGACGGCGCAGGCTATCTTCCACGCCGCGGCGTATGACCTCCGGGGCCAGGAATTCGCGATCCGCCTCGACGCGATCCCAGAACACATTCCCCTCTGCATCCCGGATGGCTTGAGGATTCTTAAGCCTTGCCCCAACCTTCGTCGCGAGGAAGATCTTGTCGCGATTGCCGCGTTCCTTCATCCATTGTCCCAGGATGGTTTCACTTTCATCACCAACAAATTCTCCTTTGCCGATCCACCAGGCGTAACAATTGGCCGTGTCGAGAAAGTCGCCGCCCATTTCGGTGAAGCGATCGAGCGCGGCGAAGGAATCCTTTTTGTTGATCGTACTGCCCATCAACATACAGCCGAGGCTTACCTGGCTGACGAAGATACCTGTTTTACCGAGTTCCACTTTGTTCATGTTAATTCTCCTTGTCAATCTGTGTCTTGCAATCGGTTGCATACACTGCGAAAAAAAAAGACGAAAACTAAGCTGACTTTCTGACGATCAATTCCACCGGGATGGAAACGTTGGTCACTACACCTGTTTGCAGGTAATCGATCAGATTCTGTGCCAGCATTTTCCCTGAAAGAGGGACATTTTGCCGGATAGTTGTCAGCGGCGGGTTGCTGTGTTCCGCGATAGAAAGGTCATCATAGCCGATAACCGCGATATCCTCCGGGACGCGGCGCCCATGTTCACGGATCTCATCCATGGCGGCAATCGCCATCAAGTCACTGTTGACAAAAACCGCATCGATATCCGGAACTCTTTGAAGCAGGCGCTTCATTGCTTCGGCCCCCGAGGTGTTCGAGAAATCACCATAGTCGAGGAGCGCAGGTTCGGTCTCTTTGCCGGCTTCCTTCATGGCACTTTCAAAGCCTGCCTGACGCTGCTGAACTTCGATGTCATGGGAGGGTCCACCGATGAAGCCGATCTTTTTCCTGTTGATGCTGACCAGGTGTTTCCCGGCCAGTCTGCCACCGGTGAAGTTGTCTCCGGTGACCGAACAATATTTCTGTTTGGGTTGGTCGCTTGGCCGTGGAACACCCCAGATAATGAATGGGGCGCCCGCTTCCAGGATCGCCTGGACGTGCGACTGCTTGTGACTCGAGGTCATCAGGATGAAGCCGTCCACCCGGCCGGCATTGAAATACTGACGCGCCCATTTGGTATCGTCCGGGACCACATGGATGACGAGCAGATCATAGCCGCGGCTGGCTAATCCACTGGAGATACCGCCCAGGATCTCGAGCCCAAACAAGTCTGCCACAGAGAAGTCCTTGTGATAAGCATGGGTCACGAAGGCGATCGTCCGGCTTTGTTTCATGCTCAATCGCTGGGCCCGGGCATTGATCTGAAAATCGTGCTCCCTTGCCAGAGACCGAATACGCGCCTTGGTTTCCTCACCGATGAGCGGACTGTCGTTCAGCGCCCGGGAGACGGTGGATTTGGAAACTCCAGCCAGCCTGGCGATGTCGGCGATCGTGCGGACCGATTTACTGTTCATAGTTCCTTGATTTATGCAACCGATTGCATTATATAGCGCCAAATTTGCTTTGTCAAGAGGATCAACTTGTTTTCGTGACAATTTTCGCTATGCTAAAATCACTCACAGGTGTAGCAATTTTATCTTCGTATAGCCAGAATAAAAAACTGAGGATTACTTTCCAGGAGGAAACATGGCAAAACTGATCCCTGCTTCTGAACGCGTTCTACGGGCGCGCGCCTTTATCCAACAGGCGCGTGAATTTCCTGTCTCACCCGAGTTGGGCAAGAACGATCTGTCCTATATCGCAGGAGTGAAAGACCTGTTGCGACAGGCGCGCGATATGGTCAAGTTCATTCCCCAGACAGCAGGTGTCTCTGCAGAAATGAAGGAAGAGGTTAAAAAGATTTATGAGGAAATCGAGGAGGCAAACCGGGAAATATTGTATTGATGGACGAGATCATCATTGGGCGTGATCGATCTCGTCCAGTCTTCGAATAATGGTTATAGTCTGCGGGTTGCACGCAGGATCAATAGCAACAGGGCTGCGCCAATGAATGCCGTGATGATGTCAGCCAGTAATCCGGTTCCAACGCTGACGCCCAGCACACCGAACAGCCAGCCGCCAATGATGGCGCCCAGAATGCCAACCAGGATGGCGCCGATCAACCCGGACCGCAGACCGCCCACCAATGCCTCCGCCAGGATCCCGGCAATACCACCAATCACAATCCAAACTAAAATTTGTTCAGCAGACATTTCTATTCTCCTTTTGTCAACTATAAAACGGTGTGCAAAGTATAGATGTTTTCAGTCTCAGCGAACAGGTAGGGAAATCCACCAGGCTACACCGAGTGGCTCAAAACGTTGTAAAATGAAAATGGATTTGATCGTCTGTTTCTACCCTTGGAAAGGAGATGCTTTCCCATGACCGACCAGAATCTTCGTGAACTTCTCGAAAAGCTTCATCAGGAGTTGGAGAAAACGGAAGCCGTGGATGAAAAGGGCAATGAGATGCTTCGTCATTTGGATGCAGACATTCGCAGCCTGCTCAAACGCTCGGGTGCAAAAGCAGAAACGGACGAGTCTATGCTGGAACGCCTGCAGGATACGATTGACCATTTCGAAGACACACATCCCAGGCTGACGACGATGTTATCCCAAATGATGACCATTTTAAGTAACGCAGGAATATAACGAGATCTTCGAATGAATCAGCAACAGCGGACGAAGAACCTCGTCCGCTGTTGCTGATTTTAAATGTACCCAGCACGCCTCACAAGCGAAGCACTATAGCCCCGCATGCTCTTGGCGGGGATCCCCGCGGACAATTTGTACAAAGAAGCGTGCGGGGTGTACAATCGCTCCACACCCCAACTCACAGAGTACCGCCTGCAGCTGTGTCCCAAACGCGAGAATGCTTTTTAGATTTCTTTGGGAAGTTTTGCGATTTATGAAACAGGCGGTAAAGGAAATGAATGCACAGTACTATGGTGAACGCAATCGAAGTCTCCCACCTTCGTCGGATATTTAAATCCCATACAGGCATTATCAAGCGCACGACGAAAGAAATCGTCGCCGTGGATGATATCTCGTTTGAGATTCAAGAGGGAGAGTTGTTTGGCTTGTTGGGACCGAATGGAGCGGGCAAAACCACCA
>DASTJG010000113.1:0-4801 GCA_035716785.1 Anaerolineales bacterium | reverse complement strand
TCCACCGCCTGCTGGGCGATTTCATGGCGAACATTACGCATGAATTCCGGACACCTTTGGCAGCTTTGGAGGCTTCCTCTGAATTGCTGCTGGATAACCTGCATAGTCTTTCCAAAAGCGAAACAGAAGAACTATTGGTTTCTTTGAATCTGGGAATCATCAATTTACAGACCTTGATCGACAACCTCATTGAGGCTGCCAGCATTGAAGCCGGGAGATTCAAAATCTCAGTCCAACCAATTCCCTTTGATGCCATACTAACAGATGCACTGGGCATGATTCAGCCTCTGGCTGAAAAATATTCCTTAAAATTGATTTCACAGCCGGTCGATGCATCCATCGTTGTGACGGCAGATCAACGCCGGACCGTTCAAGCACTGGTCAACTTACTTTCGAACGCGGTCAAACACAGTCCGGAAAATGGGCAAATCCAGGTCAAACATACGATCCTGGATACGCGGCTGCGCGTGGAGGTCATCGATGATGGCAGCGGCGTTCCACTCGGGCAGCGCGGCAATCTATTTCGCCGGTTTGCGCATTTGGAGACGTCTAATGAGCGTGCCAGGCAGGGTGCCGGGTTGGGGCTTTCAGTCGTCAAGGAAATTGTGGAAGCCCAGCAAGGTGAGGTGGGCATCACAGAACTTCCAGGAGGCGGGACTGCATTCTGGTTCACCCTGCCGTTGGTTAACAAGAGGATCGAAGAATGAAGATTTTAGTTGTGGATGATGACCGGGTCGTGGCAGACCTCGTAGTTTTCACGGTCCGCCGCGCCGGCTACGAAGCAATCCTGGCGAGCGATGCAGCAAGCGCGTTGCGCCGCTGGACAGAAGACCAGCCGGATCTCATCCTCCTGGATATTAACTTACCCGGGACCGCGCAGCTCAAAGATGGATTTGCGATCTGCCAGCATATCCGCAGCCAATCGGATGTTCCCATTATCCTCCTCACCGTGCGCGGGGAAGAAGACGACATCGTCCATGGATTGGAAGCCGGAGCCGATGATTATGTTCTGAAACCGTTTAGTCCTCGCCAGTTGGTGGCGCGCATCCAGGCGGTCATGCGCCGAGGTCGCCCGATGGAAGCGTCCTCATCTCCTGCCAGGTTATCCATGGATGGCTTGGACTTCAATCCTAAGCTGCGAGAAGTATCTTTTTCCGATGGAACGACCAAGAGTCTGACTTCCCTGGAAAACCGGCTTTTGGAATATTTGATGCTAAATGCCGGGCATGTGCTGACCACCGATGATCTCATCAGCGATGTATGGGGAGTGAGCGGCGGGAATTCTGAAATGCTCCGACAGCTGGTGCGGCGTTTGCGCGCCAAGATCGAGAGTGATCCAACGAAACCGTACTATATTCAAAACTTACCGGGACTGGGGTATGCCTTCCGATTGAAAAGATAACTACGGGGTAGTTTCGGGGAATTACAAGTCAAACTGTCACAGGATTGTCACAAGCTTATCACCATGCCCGTCACGCCACACGGGTATCGTATGGATGATATTCACGCGTGAGGTGACCATGTCGATTCTGCTCGAAAATGTAAGTAAGCGCTACGGGGAACAGACTGTCGTCAATAACGTTTCCTTAGTGATCAAAGACGGCGAGTTTTTTGTGCTCCTGGGTTCCAGTGGAAGCGGGAAGACAACTGTATTGAACATCATTGCCGGATTGGTTTCCGCGGAGGAAGGTCGCGTTTTATTGCATGACCGTGATGTTACCAATTTACCCACGCAAAAACGTAACGTCGGCTTTGTGTTTCAAAATTATGCTCTTTTCGAATATATGACCATTGCGGAAAACATCGAGTTTGGTCTTCGAATTCGGAAAGTATCTAAAAAAGAACGCCAGGCGAAACGCGATGAACTTCTGGAATTAGTGGGATTGGTCGGGCTAAGCGAGCGAATGCCGCGCCAGTTATCCGGCGGTCAGCAGCAGCGGGTGGCGTTAGCTCGTGCGCTGGCAGTAGAGCCGGATGTCCTGCTGCTTGACGAGCCACTCGGGGCTCTGGATGCAAAAATCCGGACGGAATTAAGGCAGTCTTTGAAAGCCATCCAAGGGCAGTTGGGTGTGGCAACCATTCTGGTGACCCATGATCAGGAAGAAGCCTTTGACTTGGCTGATCGAATCGGCGTGATGAGCTATGGACGATTGGTCGAAGTTGGAACCCCGCGCGACCTCTACATGCATCCGCAGACCGAGTTTGTGGCTTCCTTCCTTGGAACGGCAAATATCCTGCTGGGCAAGACCGAAAAGGAACAGATCCAGATCGGTCCTCATGTTTTTGGACTTAAGAAAGAGGCAACCCAATTTAGCACGGATGGGCGTGTACAAGTGTTGTTCCGGCCAGAAGATCTTGCATTGGCAGACAGCAAAGCAAACCTGGACTGTACCCCACTTGGTGAGGGCGTAGTCACCAGCCTGGGATTCAATGGACCTACCGAGCGTATCCGGCTCGAATTTCCATCGATCCCTGGGGTCCGAGCGATCGCCCCGGCAGTTCCATTTGGAAGCCAAAATATTGTGATCGAAGCAACCCGCCCGCCTGAACAAGC
Organism: Anaerolineales bacterium; assembly: GCA_035716785.1. Classification (GTDB taxonomy): domain Bacteria; phylum Chloroflexota; class Anaerolineae; order Anaerolineales; family Villigracilaceae; genus Defluviilinea. Next base: position 2,247 of record DASTJG010000113.1, on the reverse strand, counting down.
AGCCGCATTTCCGCTCTCCATGAACGACAAAGCCTGGGTTGGAATTCGACGTTTACATGCGCTCTCTCACCCGGGTTTGAATTTCCTAGTGGTGACCGATGGATCCCTCCGCAGCCAGTCGGCTTTGAGCCTGGGTGGCTACCTGGCACGGATGTCTCACGCGCGCATGACGCTCCTGGGTGTCGGGAAGGATGAAGCGTTACTGGAAGCATACCTTCAGGATGCCCGTAAGCAGCTAGGCAATGGCATGGCTTCTGTTCAAGTACGCACGGATCCCGCTCCTGCCGCAAACGCGGTTGCAAAAGCGATTCTGCAAAACCCGGTCGATCTTGTCATCGTGGGGTGGAGACCCGTGGAAGGCGTCAGTGTCGCAGAACAGATTCTACAATTGGGTGATCATCATTTACTGCTGGCTGCTCATCCGAATGCGCGCCTGGAGAAAGCCCTGGTGTGTGCTGCAACCGGGGAACCCGGGAAGGATGATGTCATGTTTGCAGGCCGGCTTCTCCGCCATGTGGGTGCACAAGCCAAGTTGCTCACTGTGGTCAACGCCGTATACGATACGGAGTACCAGCGCCATCATATTGAGCGATTCATGGCAGGAGGCAAGCAGAGCCTGGAAAGGTTTGGAGTCCCCACAGAAATCGAAATCAAGATCGGACATCCTCAAACAGAAATTATCGAAGAAATGCGGAAGGGAGAATTTGATCTTGTGGTTCTTGGAGCCCCGTTACCCAACCGAGATGGACGGGTATCCATAACAAAGGTTGTCGAGGGTGTGATGAAAAATGCGAATAACTGTTCACTTTTGATCGTTCGGTCCCATTCTTATAGGAAATGATCGAATAGATATTTTCACAATTCACAAAATTGATTGATTTCAATTCCAACTCTACAAGTTTTAGAAAAGGACACGACATGTTTTCCAAGACACAAAAAACACTGATTATTTTTCTCCTGCTAGTTAGCATTCTTGTCACAGGCTGCTCCACAAACAACCAGACATCTGACACAAGTGGTAACGAAATAAAACTCACTCTCGCCGCATATACGACTCCTCGTGAAGCATACGCGGAGATCATCCCCTTGTTCCAGGCACGCTGGAAGGAAAAGACCGGTCAAACGGTGACCTTTGAAGAATCCTATCAAGGTTCCGGTGCACAATCCCGTGCGGTGGTTGAGGGATTCGAGGCAGATATTGTTGCCTTGTCTTTGGAAGCGGATGTCATCCGAATCGAAAATGCCGGTCTGATCACCCATGATTGGCGCAGCAAGCCCTTCGGGGGAATGGTCAGTACATCGGTTGTCGCCTTCGCTGTACGAGAAGGCAATCCGAAGAACATTCACGATTGGGCGGATCTTACTCAGCCCGATCTGGAGATCCTGACCCCGAACCCGAAGACCAGCGGCGGCGCGATGTGGAATGTACTGGCGTTGTATGGCGCAGCCAGGCGCGGACACGTGGAAGGAGTCACAGCCGGAGATGATGATGCAGCCCAGAAGTTCCTGCTTTCTGTGCTGCAAAACGTGAAGATCATGGATAAGGGTGCGCGTGAATCGATCACCAACTTCGAAAAAGGCGTTGGCGATGTAGCAATTACCTATGAAAACGAGGTGTTAGTTGGTCAGAACGCTGGGATCAACTATGAGCTTGTGTTGCCAGCTTCCACAATCCGGATTGATAACCCGGTCGCTGTCATCGACACGTATGTGGACAAACATGGCACGCGCGAGGTCGCTGAGGCATTTGTAGATTTTCTCTTCACGAAAGAAGCCCAGGAGATCTTTGCAAAGCACGGACTCCGTTCCCAGGACTCCGCAGTTGCCAAGGCAGTCGCAGATACCTACCCACCTATCGAAGACCTGTTCACCATCGATGACTTTGGTGGTTGGAAAGAAGCCACCCCCACTTTCTTTGGCGAGCAGGGAATCTTCTACAAGGTATTCGAGCAGGTGCAGGGCATTCAAATTAACGACTAACTCATTTTGGAGGTGACCGTTGCCTGACGGGACGCGTCTCGCAGACAACGGTCACCTTATATGAACATGAATTTACAAACAACCATTCGACCAGCAAGCAAAGGACAAGGCACCTTCCTCCCATGGGGGCAATGGGGAATACGCGCCATCGCGCTCAGTTACCTAATGCTGATGCTGATCATCCCACTGCTTGTGATTCTGCAGGATGGGCTGCGCGAAGGCGTGGGAGAGTTGTGGCGGCAGGTTACCCTCCCGATGGCCTGGCAC
>DASTJG010000112.1:0-34711 GCA_035716785.1 Anaerolineales bacterium | reverse complement strand
GTGATCGGCGCTGAAAACGATCGCATCTTCACAGTCGCAGAGCAGAAAAAAACAGCGCGGGCATACAACATCGAAGCGATCCTTTATCCGCAAATGGCCCACGACCTGATGCTTGAAGCGGGCTGGAGAACCGTGGCGGATCACATCTTGAAATGGCTTCACGAGCGTAACCTATAACTTATGTGGCTCTACATCGTACAGGGCATCGGCTATGGGTTTGCCGCGGCCGTCCAGCCCGGACCCTTCCAAACCTACATTATTTCCCAGACCCTGACCAGAGGCTGGAAACAGACTCTGCCCGCCTCGCTTGCCCCGCTGGTCAGCGACGGGCCGATCATTGCCCTTTGTCTGCTGGTGCTCAGTCAGGTCCCGGCCTGGCTGCAACGGTTTCTGTATATCGCCGGGGGATTATTTGTTTTATATCTCGCGTACAACGCCTATAAATCCTGGAAACAGTTTGATCCGAACATTTCCTCTTCAGAAACAGGGACTCAACAAAGCGTTCTCAAAGCCGCGTTGATCAACACGCTGAATCCCAACCCCTATATTTTCTGGAGCCTGGTGACGGGTCCGATCCTTTTAGCAGGCTGGCGCGAAAGACCCATCCACGGATTGGGGTTTCTCCTGGGCTTTTACGCGACCATGATCCTGGGTTTCTGCATGACCATCATCGTGTTTGGCCTGGCGCGCCAGTTGGGTCCACGGATGAATCGCATCCTGTTGGGCGTTTCCGCAATTGCCTTATTTTGTTTTGGATTGGTCCAGTTGTGGAAAGGAATGGTCCGTTAGAAATTACACTTAAGCCACCGGAACCTTCGCATTGAGACTCTCCCAGGCCCACTTCGCAAATCGCAGATCGTGGGCTGCGCCCATCTTCTCGAAGATCTGGATGGCTCGCTCCAAATGTTCTCGAGACTCAGCAGGATTGTCACGCAAGGCAGATGCCAATTTGACCCGGATCAATCCTTCTTCATAAAGTAAATTGAACTTCCGGGCAGCGTCCAATCCCCTGCGCCAGGATCTAACAGCCAGCTGAGGCTTTTCGATCAACTCTTCGTACCAGCCCTGGTAATAATATGTATAAGCCTGTCCGATCGGGAAGACCTTCTGGAAATTGCGCAGGAGGTTGATTGCCTTTTCGGCATATAGTCTGTGTTGGGCAGCGTCCAATCCCCGGCTCGAGTTCCGGAGCGCCTTTTCCCACAGCACAAAATACACCTCCGCCGCGGCAACGAACCCGATGTCCATGGAATAAACCGTTGGAGATTTGTTCGCCGCCAGGTCGATCACCCGGTCCGCATAGGTAAGCGCATCTTCGTATTTGCCAAGGCGCAGATGAGCCAAAGCCAGCGATCCATTTGCATTGATCGAGGAGGCAAGATTGGGAAGCTCCTCCAGGATCTGAAGCTCTTCCTCCAGCATCGGGATTGCCGCTGCTTCCTCCCCCATCCGGATCTTGATGGCGGCAACGCCAAATAGTCCCCAGCAGACTTGTAAAGGGTTTCGTCTTTGACGCGCATCTTCTAGTAATGTTTTCAGAACGTCGAGGGCGTACGGAATGTCACCTGAGATCAACGCACTCTCGCCCAATATTTCCATACTATCTCCCCATTGGCGATAGTCGCCCAGTTGCTCACAGATCGCCCTGGCTTCCTTTGCCCGGGTGCGGATCTCATCCCACTTTCCAACTGCAATTTGATAAACACTGGTCACCACTCCCACGGTGATCAGGTTGGATGGCTGATTCACGCTTTCGGCAACCGCCAGCGCCCGTTCCACATAAATATCTGCCAGGGAATGTAATTGAGCAAAACCCGCCAGGATCGCCAGGCCTGCATAAGCAGATGCCAGTTCCGGAGATGGGCCTGCCCGTTCCGCAATGTTCACCAAGCGCAGGACACAATACATGATGGGGAGTGTTTCCTGCGAATAGAAATAACTTCTGCCCATCAATTCATAAAGACGTGATACCTCAATGGCGGTCTCCCGTTCCTGTCCTTTAAGCAACCCAATAAAGTGCCTGGGGAAATAACGGTGGAACGCCTGCCGAAGAACTTGAGGCAGCAACCCCAGGGCAAACTGTGTCCTGGATTTCGGAATGGGATATCCCAGCAGATCCAGAGCTTCACGGACATGCTTCTCGCAATCCGGCAGGGACCCGATGCCGTAATAAGCCAGGCCGATCCGGCTGTGCCAGCGCGCCCGGCGGATTTGCCGTTCGCGCGCTACCTGACCGACTTCGGGTCCCGACAGCTTTCCATCCAGCTCAAGAGCCTGACTGAAAAATTGGATCACTTCCTTATTGGCATAGTTCTGCATGGCCTGTTCACCGGCCTTATCGAGATACTCCACCGCCTTGAGGAGAGCGTGAGTGTTGCGCAGCGCTTCCGTCGTTTCGGCTGCCTGAGACCAGTGATGAGCCAGAAGTGCGTAATAGGCTTCGAGATTCTTTTCGTAGTTCTTCTCGATCCATTCAGCCACTGCCTGGTGCAACTGCCGGCGCTGGGAGAAAAGCATCAGGTTGTATGCCACTTCCTGTGTCAGGGCATGCTTGAAAACATAGGCAAGATCCGGCGCTTCAGATTCAACCAGGGTCAGGCTCAGACGCGTCAAGGTTTCCAGACAGTCGTATAGGGCGGGTTTATCGGCCTCGATGGGATGGACAGCCTGCAGGACACGGAAAGCAAAGATGCGTCCGATCACACTGGCGACTTTAAGCGTCAGCTGCTGGGCAGGGTCGAGGCTGTCGATGCGATTCGTGATGGCGGCCTGAAGCGTATCCGGGAGCGTGACGCCTTCGACATCTGCGAACCGTGAATCCACCCGGCATTCCTGATTCTCGATCACCAGGATTCCCGAGTCCCGCAAAGCATAGGCCAGTTCCTCGGCAAAGAAGGGATTCCCTTCCGACTTTTCGCGGATCAACCTGCCCACCATCTGCGGCACCGACTTGACGCCGAGGCGTTGACACACCAGTGCTTCCACGTCATCGAGCATCATGGCTTCCAGCTTCACCAGGCGTGCGCCCGGCGTATCGATGATCTGTCTGAATTGCATCGGCGCCGGCTCAGGCAGCGGGCGGGTATTCAAGGCCAGGAAAAGCGGCTGCACCTTTTGCTGGACATCCACCAGCAATGCCCAGGAAGCGGAATCGAACCAGTGTAAGTCCTCCATCACGATCAGCAGGGGCGCCTGGCTCGCCTCAAAAGACAGCAAGCGGGTCAACAACTCACGCACGTTCCCACCGCGAATCTCACCGGACATGGCCGCAGTCAGTTCGTTATCATCAAAGGAGATCGGCAGAACCACATCTGCCAGTGGAGCGTAACGTGCCAGGTCGGGGTCAATCCTTGTCAGTTTTTCAGTGACCTTGTTCTGGAGCGCGAGGCGCGCTTCTTCCGTGGCATCACCGTTGGTTAGCAGTTCCTCAATTTCAAAAATCCTGTTGAAGATGGGACGCCAGGCATGATAGGGATTCGACTTTTCAATGGTATCCCCGCTGCCCAGAAACATCTTCACGTGCAATGTTTCTGCCTGACGAACAAGGTCCTCGAAGAGACGCGATTTGCCAATCCCGGCTTCCCCCTGCAGCAGGATCGTCTGATGCAGCGCGCCGCGCGCCAGCTCCTGCAGGGCGTTGGCAATCATTGCCTTTTCCTCCTGGCGGCCGATCAACTCGGTCTTCGGGCGGATCACGCTCTTCTTGAGCTCCAGCGGATGGAAAACCTCCACCGGCTCCGCCCGCCCCTTGACCTGTTGAGACAGGATCGACTCGAACTCCACCGCGCCCTTCGCGCTGTCATATGTCAGACGGTCACACAGGATCGGAATCCCGTGTTTCACGATCAACTCATCCTGTCTGCTAGCCGCCCCCATCAGGCGCGCCGAGAGATTCACGGCATTACCAATGATCGTATACTCGCGACGGGCATCATTTCCGATCGAGCCACAGAAAATATGGCCGGTCGTAATTCCAATATGGCTGCGAATGTTCAGGTTCGTCAGTTCCTTGCGGATCATCAGGGCAGCCTGCACACCCCGGGCAGGGTCATCCTCGTGTGAGAAAGGAGGCAGCCCGAGAGCTGCGACAATGGTGATACCCTTATCGTCCACGTTGATCTTGTTGATGCTGCCCTCATAGCGATACACGGACTTCTGCACCAGCCGTGCGATATTTTGTTCATTCTCCAATTCCGTGTGTTGATCGAGGTCAGGCAGGTTGATGAAAAGGACGGTCACACGCCGCAGCTCTGCGATCCAGCTGCCCTGGCCGGCCGTCAGGCGGTTGATCACTGCGCCGGGAATATACGGGCGGAGTGAATTCTCAGCCCCTTCGGGAATGACAGGTTTTTTCGGCAAGCCGAAAATGGAGGAGGGTTTATTGAGGGCTTCGAGGCGCCCACCCTGTGCAATCGTGTCCTTGAGTTCGAATTCCATTGTCTCGGCATTGCAGTCGTTCCTGATCAATTTCCACGCAGAAGGCGTGACAAGAATTTCACCTGCTTTGGCAAGATTATTGGCAATACCCAGTTCGACGAGAGGCGTGCCTGTCATCATGAATTCCCAACGATTAAATACCCCGCCTACATGTGCGGTACTAATCATCCCCATACTGACAGCGAGCTTTAGATAAAGGTTGGCATTCTCGACTTCATAGTTAGTCAATCGCTTGTGGACTTCGAGCGCGCATTCCGCGGCCCGCATCGTCCATTGCCATTGATCCGCCCGTGAAACGGTATCCGGTGTGAGAGATGAAGCTGTGTTGGAGGCTAGATCTGGGACAACAGGCCAAACCGCGATCACCGCGTCGCCCGCGAACTTCACAACATCCCCTCCATAGGCGTGGATGATATCGATTAACAGACCAAAATATTCGTTGAGAATACGTGCGAGGGTCTCGACGCCCGTGGGTCCCTCTTCAGCCAGACGTTCTGTCAGGAGCGTAAAGCCTGAAATATCGGCAAACAGAATGGCGGCTTGAAATCGCTCTGCAACAGGCGCCTCAATAGGCGATGGGTCTGCGGCAACTCTGTTTTGAATGAGCCTGGGAACGTAGCTGGCAAGCAGTTCCGTCAGCGCGAGGGTAGACATTCAGGAAACTCCATATCAGTTTTGAAAGGATAACACCAATATGATACCGCTACTCCGAAATTATGGGAATAAACAAAATGGTGCAATACAGGGAAACCAAACAAGCCTCTACGACTCCCTCGTAGAGGCTTGTTGAACTAATGATCAAGATATTCAGTTATTCTTCGTTTGAATACCAGCCATGGAGATTTGTCATTTCACAGCGCGTCCCATAATCCTTATTGGTGCCTGAAAGCAGGGAAAGGCCAAAATAGCCGCGCATCCGGCTTTGTGATAAAGAATATTCACCAACCAGCTTGCCATCCACCAGTACATGGGCATAAGCATCCTGCACAATCAGGGTGAAATCCGCTTCAACCGGTTGATCTGCGGGATTCCCGAACTTTACCAGCCCGGTCCCGCGGGTCGGTTTAAATGGCCTGTAGTAGCCGTCCTCGGTTACGACAAAATAGACCTGTGACCGGTCGAGAAATACAGCATACTGGTCATAACTCTTATCATCCAACGCAAAGACAAATCCACAACCAGAGACATCCGCGCTGCGATAGGCGCTGGACCATTTGAGATGACCGCTGAGGTAAAAGTCACTGATCTGAAAATTTTTGAGCCACGAGTCATACCAGCCCAGCTGCGCCCATTCCTGTTGAAAATCATCAAATTTCATGAATTTTCCTTCGGTGGGTTCCAGGTAGCCCAAATCAACATATTCATCAAGTTCAGCATTCCACTCTTCTGCCTGCTCGGTCAAACCAAAGTTGGGCGTCTTTGTGGGACGCGAAGTTGGAGATGGCCTGAGAGTCTTTGTTGGGGTAGCGGTCTCCGTGGCTGTTGGCCTGGGTGTATTTGTAGGTGTCGGCTGAGAGGTGGCACAGGCGAGAGAGATTAAAATTAACACTAAAACAAATGACACAATATGAATTTGGTTTTTGCGTTGCATAGGTTCCTCCTGGGGTACGTTGAATGGCGCGCTAATCATATAATCTTTTTCCAGGATGCGGAAGGATAAAAGTCGCCAGTTTCTTACGCTATTATTTTGACACCCCGATGTAGAAATGGCCATAAGAAGGAAACGCTGAAAGCAAAAAGGAAAGTTCAAAATAGCTTACAATACAGAAATCCAAATGAAGGAGAACAGTTATATGCAACTTTCTGAAAGTGTTCGCAAGCAGGTCCTGAACTTTCAACAAACAGAGATCACCGAGTATCACATTTACAAGCGTCTGGCAAAGCAGATTAAATCACCCGAGAACGCAAAAATCATCGAGCAGATCGCTGAGGATGAACTGCGTCATTACAATGGCTGGAAGAAATATACCAATCAGGATATCCAGCCGCGCTGGTTCTTCGTCTGGTTTTATTATTTCATCAGTGTTGCGTTTGGCTTCACCTTTGGCATCAAGTTGATGGAACGAGGTGAAGAGATGGCGCAAAAGAATTATGCAGGCGTTTCGAATGCCATTCCTGAAGCCGCGAATTTTCAGCATGAAGAGGATGTGCACGAGGAGCGGCTCATTGGCATGCTGGATGAGGAGCGCCTGCGCTATGCGGGGTCCATCGTGCTCGGGCTCAACGACGCGCTGGTAGAGTTGACCGGCGCGCTCGCCGGGCTGACGCTTGCCCTGCAGGATGTGAAGTTGATCGCCCTTTCCGGGCTGATCACCGGGATTGCGGCATCACTATCCATGGCGGCCTCTGAGTACCTCTCCACACGTTCCGAAGAAACAAGCAAACATCCCGTGCGGGCCGCGATCTACACGGGAATCGCTTATATCATTACAGTGGCACTGCTTGTGCTCCCCTATCTGTTGTTTGAAAACTACATTCTTGACCTGATCATCACGCTGACCATTGCAGTGATTATTATTGCTGTGTTCAATTACTACATCTCAGTTGCCAAGGGCGAATCCTTCCGGGCACGCTTTACCGAAATGGCAGTTCTCAGCCTCAGCGTGGCTGCATTTTCATTCGTGATCGGATACTTCATCCGCCAGTGGCTTGGCATTGAGGTGTAGTGACGACTTAAGTGATCACTACAGCTTGCTATGAAAATTTTAACGGTAGATATCGGTACAGGCACACAGGACATCTTCCTCTACGATTCCCAACTCGATATCGAGAACGGCTATAAGCTCATCCTGCCCTCCCCCACGATGATGATCCATCGCCGCGTCAAGCAGGCGCTTTCGGCGCGGACTCCGCTCCTGTTCACCGGCCACCAAATGGGAGGTGGACCCTCCGCCTGGGCAATTGAGGAAGCCGCGCGTGCCGGGATTTCTGTTTACATGACACCCTCCGCCGCGACCACACTCAACGATGAATTGGATAAAGTAGAGGCGCTGGGCATCAAAATAATTTCAGACGATGAAGCGAATGGTCTATCGTCCACGGTCTATCGTCTTGAGCTTCGTGATTTCGATTTTCCCTCAATCTCAAAAACATTTGGAGATTACGGTGTATCCCTGAACGACCTGGAAGCTATTGCAGTGGCCGTCTTTGACCATGGAAATGCACCCGCGGGGGTCTCAGACCGTCAATTCAGATTTGATTATCTCGATGAACGCATCCGGGCAAAGAATTCTCTTTCATCTTTTGCCTTTCTCTCCTCGGATATTCCCAAAATCATGAGCCGTCTGCAATCCGTCGCGGACTCGGCCGGTGAGCTGCCTTGTCCGCTGGTCGTGATGGATACCGCACCGGCCGCGATCCTGGGCGCAGACTTCGACCCGGTTGTCGCTGCACGCACACAGAAGATCATTTGCAACGTAGGGAATTTCCATACGCTGGCCTTCCGTCTGGGCGAGAAAGGGGTCGAAGGCGTCTTCGAACACCATACCGGCGAGATCGATCTGCCCAAGCTGGAGTCGCTGTTGCATGCATTGGCAGATAGCACACTAAAACATGAAGATGTCTTTAACGACATGGGGCACGGCGCATTGATGTATTCACAGGAAAGGTTCGAATTCGGCAAAGATGATTTTGATGTGGTGGTTACGGGGCCGAGGCGTTCATTATTTGTAGGGGCGAGTCATGACTCGCCCCTACGCGCATATTTCGCCACACCCTTCGGCGACATGATGATCGCGGGTTGTTTCGGTCTGCTCGCGGCTACAGCCGAGGTCATGCCCGATTTAGCGGAGACCATTCACAGGTCACTGGGAAGCGAACATGGGCGTGGCGTCGCTCCATGGGATAATTGAGACATAGCAGGAGTATTCATGAATCAGCATTTACATATCGTCACATTGGGCGTGAGCGATCTCAAACGTTCCCATGAGTTCTACTCTCAAATCCTGGGCTGGAAGGCAGCTGGTGCCAGCAATGACGATATTAAATTCTTTCAGGCAGGCGGAGTCGTATTGGCACTCTTTCCGCGCGAAGAACTGGCGAAAGATGCTCTTGTCCCATCTGAAGGAAATGGCTTTGCTGGATTTACGCTGGCATACAATGCCCAGAGTGAAACAGAAGTAGATGAGATCATTCGCGACCTGAAAGCGAAAGGCGTGAAAATTCTCAAAGAACCGCAAAAGGTGTTTTGGGGCGGGTATAGCTCCTACTTTGCCGATCCCGATGGGAACTGCTGGGAGGTTGCCTATAACCCGTTCTTTCCTTTTGATGAAAATGGGAATTTGAAGTTGGAATAATATCGTAGGGGCGGGGTGATCCCGCCCCGGGCGAGAGGGTCTCGCCCCTACAAAATAATCAAGGAGAAAAAATAAATGTGCGGTATCTTCGGATACGTAACGAACAAAGAAAAAAAATTGGGACCCATTTTGATCGAAGCGGCGCAGCGACTCACCTACCGCGGCTATGACTCGGTCGGCGCGGCGACGTTGAACAATGGCACGATCGATCTGCGTAAAGATGTTGGCAAAGTGGAGACGGTGTCGGAAAAATATCGCTTCGCCGAGATGACCGGACAGCGCGGCATTACACAGCTGCGCTGGGCAACGTTCGGAGAACCCTCACAGGTCAATTCGCAGCCACATATTGATTCAGATGGTGACATGGTCGGCGCGCACAACGGCAATGTGGTGAACAACGTCGAGCTGCGTGAACAGTTCATCGCCGAGGGCATGACCGTCCGTTCGCAAAACGATGGCGAGACCTGTGTCCACGCGGTGGAGCGGTATATCAATCGCGGCTACCAGTTCATCGACGCGATCCGCCTGGCGTACGGCGACCTGCAGGGCGATTATGCTTTCGTCATCGGGCGCGCAAACGACGATAAACTCTATGCCTTCAAAAAGGGCTCGGGCATGGTGGTGGGCATTGGCGAGGGCTTCACATGCGTCTCGTCCGACCTGCCGTCGATCCTGCCGCTGACACGCACGATCATCCGCCCACAGGACGGTGAGATCGTCACGCTCTGGGCGGACCGCGTGGAGGTCCGCTCGGTGAAGGATGGAAAGCTGATCGAACGAGCACCCGAAGAGGTGACTGAGTCGATGGACGCCGTGCAGAAAGGTGGCTATCCCCACTTCATGCTGAAGGAGATCCACGAGCAGCCGCAAGTGGCGCGCGAGCTTTTGCATCTGCTCGACGGCAGCCCTGAGGTTGAACAATTGGTGGATAAGATGAAGCGGGCGCGCCATTTGTACTTCATCGCCTGTGGTACAAGCTATCACGCCGCGCTGGCAGGCTCGGTCTATTTCGCGCAGCTGGCAGGCAAACCTGCCATCCCTGTGCTGGCGCCGCAGTTCATCCCGCAGTACGCGCCCGCGGTGGGACATGAGGATGTGGGGCTCTTCGTCAGCCAGTCGGGCGAGACAAAGGATGTCTTGAACGCGCTGGAAGCCGCCGAGAAGCGCGGCATGGACTGTTATGGACTCGCCAACGTGATCGGCTCCACGCTGACCAAAGCGACCTCGTTCTGCCTGCCCCTGTGCTGCGGCTACGAGATCAGCGTTCCCGCGACGAAGACGTTCACCAACCAGGTCATCACATTTCTGTATCTCGCCTATCGTATGGCAGGACGCGAGGCGCGCGAACTGGAGCGCATCCCGGAATTGATGGAACAAACCATGGGCGCCATTGGCAAGCAGGTGGAAGCCATCGCAAAAGACATCAACCAATGGGAAGATATGTACTGTCTTGGTTATGGCGCGACCTACCCCATCGCGTTGGAAGGCGCATTGAAACTGAAGGAGATCACCTACGCCCATTGCGAAGGGATGCTCTCGACCGAGTTCAAACACGGACCGCTCTCCGCGGTGAGCAAGGGTTTCCCGATCATTTTTGTAGCAGGTCCCGAAGATGTACCGTTGATCATCAGCGGCATCAACGAAGTCAAGGTCCGCGGCGCACGCGCAATTGTCATCGCGGAGGAGGACCCGCGCCTGCGCGCCAACGCCGACGATGTAATTGTGCTCCCCAAATCGGACGCACAAATCAGCGCCCTGCTGGGTGTCCTGCCGCTGCAGATGCTCTCCTATCACATGAGCGTCATGCGCGGCTTCGACCCGGACTTCCCGAGGAATTTGTCGAAGACGTTGACAGTGGATTAGAAATGTCACGGACATGACCTGTTTATCGGTGTGAGAAAGGTCGATCAACGATTATGGTTAAGCAAATTCTGTACCGACGACTGACAGTTATTTTTGTTTCGATTCTCGTTGCAGCATGTATGCCAAATCTCGAACGCGCGGAGACTCTGCCTGTGGAGCCTGCTCCGACCACGACAGAACCTGTTTGTCAGCCCTCTCAGATTCAGGAATCCCCCAACAGCTTTCCTGAGATTCAGGCAACGATGAATTCAGAGGGTGAGATCTGGGCTTTGTTGTTTTTCGGTGAGGCACATGCAAATGAGGAGTTGAAAATCGTCTGGCGGATTGACGCCCCGGAGCCAGGGACAGAGGTTCATTTTCAGGCTCACAATGAAGAGGGGACTATTGTTCAGCCGATCTGGGGACCTACATTTCACCCAGAGTCCACCTGGGAGCGCCCGGGCTTGGAATGGGGAACAGGCTTCAACTTCCCGGAACCGGGCTGCTGGACCATCACAGCCACACTTGGTGCAACGGAGGGTGAAATCACATTGGAGGTGTTAGATTCTTAGTTTTCAGGAAGTTGTCACATCTGCGATGTGACCTACGGTAAGTACAATTACAAAACCAACGTAGAGGAGAGAGAGCATGCAACTACAGGCGACGTATCCAACCCTGGAGCATCAAGCCGCGGCAGATGTTATCGTTGATTTTTTCGTGTCGAATTACAAAGTTGACGCCGTCTTACTGGTCAATTCATGCGCACGCGGCAGGGCAACGCGCGATAGTTGCCTTGACATTATCGTACTTGCCAAACCCGATCCATCGCGCTCCCCATTGAAGGACTTGGAAGCAGGCTGGGAGGAATTCGAGACGTCAGATCGAACGATCAAAGCCCTGTATCAGGCTGGCAAGTATTCCGTCGTACATCCCGGATTTATCAATGGTGTTTTCATACCAGGTGAACAGGACGAGGCGGCCGGACCGGACGATTTCGAGATCCAGATCGGGAACTTCCTGGCGTACAGTGTCCCCCTATGGGAGGGCAGCGACTATTTCAAGCAGCTCAAGGGACAATGGCTGCCCTACTACTCTGAGGAGTTGCGCCAGCAAAGACTGGACCGAGTGCGCTGGTTCTGCCTCAATAATTTACATCACATTTCACTTTATATCGAGCGAGGATTGTACTTCCAGTCCTTTGACCGGCTTTACAACTCCTACCAGGAATTTTTGCAGGCCTTGTTCATCGCCCACCGGACTTACCCGATCGCCTATAACAAATGGATACGGGAACAGGTGGAAGAGATTCTAGGATTGTCTGAGTTATATGCACAGTTGACCCATTTATTCGAAATCAAACACTTTGAGAGTTCCGAAATTGTAGACAAGGCAAAAGAAGTGGAAGAATTGCTGGAGAAATATGCTCCTTCGCCAGGTGTGAAATAAGGAAACAGAAATCTGGCCTTGATGGATGATCGCAGGTTACGCTTTTCGCAGAGCACCTTTAGAACTTATCCCCCCTGTTCTCTATTGACAAGCCGCTTTTTTTGAGTATTCTATGCATATACGAAGTGTCAATTTGCTTTCCGACGAGTTTAGTTCGATTTCAGTTCGGGAGCAAATAGGAGAATGCCTAATGAAACGAATTTTCCAAACGCTGGTTGTCCTTATGATCCTGGTCGTCTCATTTGCCCCGATGAGCGGCGCCTCCGCGTGGTCTGGCTGCCCGAGCTATATCACGGTCCAGTGGGGCGACACACTGAGCGGGATCGCGCAGCGCTGCGGCACCACGGTCACAGCTATTCAGTCCGCGAATCCGGGGCTTGGCTGGTGGGTCTACGCGGGACAGGTGCTTTACATTCCATCCGGATACGTCCCTGCCCCGTCCTATGGCGGCACGTATGTTGTACAGCAGGGAGATACCATCGGGAAGATTGCCGCCCGCATCGGATGCAGCGTAAGTTCGATCCTGGCAGTCAATCCACAGATCACCAACCCCAGCTTGATCTACGCCGGGCAGGTGATCAATCTGCCCGCCGGTGCGGTAATTCCTACGCCCATTTACACCCCTCCACCCGTAGATCCCTGCAACTGCTGTAACTGCCAACCTACTTCGTCACCGATCGATACTTACGCCACCCTAAAGATCGACTACACATACGGACTCTTTGTGCGCGCCGAACCGAACGGCAGGATCATTGCCTCGGGGCGCGACGGCAGTTCCTGGCTCTATGATCCCGCCTCGGTTTTCACCGACAGCAAAGGGAAAGCGTGGGTAAAAGTTCATCTCTACCCGGCCGTGAAGGGATACACCTCCGGCTGGATGCTGGTGCGAGATCAACTCGGCAAGTTCTACACAAAACCGGCCCTCGGCACCTGGTAGTACTACTCCATTGCCACATAAGAAGAGAAGAAGCCCTGATTGAAACCGGGCTTCTTTGCTTTTGTAATGAGTGTGAATTATCATATGGAAACTCTGACGAGAAAATGAGGAAAGGACAGGATATGCAGAGTGTCGTAGTAACCGGCGTCTCAACCGGGATCGGTTGGGCGATCACAAAACTTCTTATCGAGCGCGGCTTCCGGGTTTTCGGCAGTGTGCGCAAGACCCAGGACGCGGAACGGCTTTCCAAAGAGTTTGGCGAACATTTCGTTCCATTGCTCTTCGATGTGACCGATGAACCGGCCGTCCGGGCCGCCGCGCATCAAGTCCGTGAGCAGCTCAACGGCGAGATCCTGTCCGGGCTGGTGAACAACGCCGGGATCGCCGTCCCGGCCCCGTTAATCCACCAATCCACCGACGATTTTCGGCACCAGTTGGAAGTGAACCTGGTCAGCGTGTTGAGCGTCACGAAAGCTTTCGTGCCTCTGCTCGGTGCCGACCGTTCCCTGCGGGGTAAACCCGGACGCATCATCAACATCAGCTCCACCAGCGGAAAGTTTGGGTTTCCTTTTGTCGGTGCCTATGTGACCTCAAAGCATGGACTGGAGGGCTTCTCGGAAAGCCTGCGGCGGGAGTTAATGCTGTACGGAATCGACGTCATCATTGTGGCGCCCGGTGCGATCGCCACGCCTATTTGGGATAAAGCTGAGCAATTGGATCTCTCCGCGTATGCGAACACCGAATATGTCGAACCCGCCCGCCATGTTCAAAAATTTATGGTCAAAAATGGGAGGAACGGACTCCCCGCAGAAAGAGTGGGAGAAATCGTCTGGCACGCGCTGACAACGCCCAGGCCGCGTGTCCGCTATGCTCTGGCGCCAGGGAGTTTTATCAGCCGCATCCTTCCCAGGATCATGCCAAAACGCCTCATCGATCGTGTTGTGGCCAAGAACTTGGGACTGAGAAAACAGATTGAAGATCACGCCGAAGACAAATGATCACTGCGTATTTAACACAACTTCAAAATGTCTGACGGTCGAATCATATTCTCGAAAGAGTGGCTGCGCTGCCGGTGCGACAACAGCCGCTTCTGCATTCTCCCCCGCGAATTTATGGACGGCATCCATTGACTCCCAGAGAGTCATAACGATGAATTCGACGCGTTCGGCTGAGTCCTGTCGCATCAGGGTAACGCCTCGGAATCCATCGATCTGGCGTAATTCAGGGAGAACAGAATTTTGAAGATGCTTTATATAATCCTCCGCTTTTTCAGGTATGGCGGACCCTCGCCATATTCGAGCAATCATAAGAAAATCTCCTTTATTCCTTGTCATTGCGAATACTATGAGACTGTCAAGGAGCAGCGCAGCGACGAAGCAATCTCATACATGGTAAGTGGGATTGCTTCTCGAAGGCTCGCAACCCCGGCTGCTTCACCTGCACTGCACCGAACGCACGATTTGCCAAGCAAATCGGGTGCACACCGCCCCGGTTGGTCGGTGCCGGGGAGTGTCGCCGGGGCAAACAGGGTAGTTTTGAAAAAATTATGCAAACACCAGATCATACCTTTGTTCTTTCAACGGTTTTCCAAAAGCAGCCGACTCCTTCTCCTCCGTCAGCTTGAATCCGGCCCGCTTGTAAAGAAATGCAGCAGTGCCTAGTTCATGCGTTGTCCATAAGTAGGATGCCCGGTATCCACATTCCCGTAGAAAATCCATATACAGGCTCATAAGCTTTGACCCCAGTCCAATCCCGCGATACTCCGGCTGGATCAAAAAATAGCGCAGCTGGGCAGCTTTGCCCCGATCCATCAACAGCAGGAAACCGACCATGCGGTCGTGATGTTCACAAACCCAGACCCGATTTCTTTCCGGATTATATTTTTCATAAAACTCGCACAAGCCCCTGGCAACATACGACTCAAATGGAATGCCATAGCCATATTCCCTTCCGTAGAGGTCTCCATGTAGATAAATGACATATCCGATATCGCCAGGGCGAAGTTGCGTGCGAATGGAAATATCTTCCAGGGAAAGATTTTTTTTCATCGGGCTCATCTCCTTGTTGCAATCAGGCTGGCAATTTCAACCAGCGTCAATCTTTATCCAGCAATTCATAGATCCTTCCCATCATGCGGGTAAGATCTTCCACTTCTTGATCGGACAACTTTTCGATTAATTCAGAGATCAGTTTGTCTGAATTCTCATTTAGTTTCGAGAATTCCTTTTTCCCTTTTTCAGTCAGCTGGATGACATGCCTGCGCTTGTCCTTTGGCGATGGAGCCTTCCTGATCAGATCTTGCCTGGTAAATTTGTGAATGATCCTGCTCAGGTAACCCTCATCGATCACAATATGTTCCATGATTTTCCTGGCAGAGCATTCCTCCATGTGACTTATTTCATATAAGACACGTCCCTCTGTAAGCGAAAATGGAGTATCAAGGAAACGCCGGTCGAGCAAGCCAATGACATTTGTATAGAAACGGTTGAAGCTTCTGATTCTCTCAATGAATTCCTGCTTTTGTGCCATATGCTCATGATATACAAAATACTTGACTTTGTCAAGTACTTTAGGGAAGCCATTCGAACTGGAATTGGTAATGGTTGAGATAGAATATCTTTTACACGAAAGGGTGAACAATAGGTATTTTTAAAGGCAATCCATTCCAGCCTGCTTCCAATGCCCCCCTTTATCAGGCGCTTTACGCTCACATGCGCGCTGCGATCCTCTCCGGCGAATTGAAGGATGGGATGAAGCTTCCATCTACGCGGGCGCTGGCAGACGAGTTGAACATCTCGCGCAACACAGTGCTCAACGCCTACCGGCAGTTGCTGGCGGAGGGATATCTGGAAAGCCGGGGAGGCAGCGGGACGTTTGTCGCACATATCCTGCCTGATCTACTGTTGACAGCGCCGCAGCCTCCTCAGCCGAAAATTGCGCGGGGCCGTCCCACGGCATCGCCTCAACCGTTTTTCTCCAAACGCGCCCAAGCCCAGATCGCTGTTTCGCAATCTCCATCCGCAAGCAAGTCACCGCGTCCATTTATGCCCGAGGCGCCGGCTCTGGATGTCTTTCCCTATCAACTTTGGTCGCGGCTGGTTGTTCGTCAGGCGAGGCGGATGCCTGCAAGTACTTTTTTGTATCAGGATTCGGCGGGTTACCGACCGTTACGGGAAGCGATCGCTGCTCATGTCTCGGTCTCCCGCCAGGTACATTGTGTCCCCGAACAGGTGATGATCGTTCCCGGTTCGCAGGGCGCTCTCGACTTGGCTGCGCGGATGTTGATCAACCCTGGCGATCCGGTCTGGCTGGAGGATCCTGGCTACCCCGGCGCGCGCGGCGCTTTCCTCGGCGCAGGCGCACAGGTGATTCCCGTTCCCATCGATGAGGAAGGATTGATGGTTAATATTGGGATGGAACGCGCACCGGAGGCACGGCTGGTTTATCTCACCCCGTCGCATCAGTTTCCTCTGGGAGTGACCATGTCGCTCGCGCGGCGATTGGCGCTGTTGGACTGGGTAAAACGTGCCAATGCCTATGTTATCGAAGACGATTATGACAGTGAGTTCCGCTTTGCCTCGCGTCCGCTGGCCACTCTTCAGGGGCTCGACGATGCGGACCGTGTGATCTACATTGGGACCTTCAGTAAAGTACTCTTTCCATCCATGCGCGTTGGCTATATGATCCTGCCATCTCTGCTGGTCGATTCATTTCTGAAAGTGCGTCGCCTCATCGATATTCATTCTCCCATGCTGGAGCAGGCTGTGCTGACGAATTTCATCACAGAAGGTCACTTCCGACGGCATCTCAGGCGGATGCGAACGTTGTATGCCGAGCGGCGCAATACGCTGCTGAATGCTGCCAGGGAACTGCCATTGATGATTGACTCACCCGAAGCAGGGATTCACTGTGTCGGCTGGCTGCCAGAGGGAATGGACGATTGGACATTGGTAAACAAAGCAGCAGATTACGATTTGAACCTTACGCCGATTTCAAGTTTTAGTATCGAACCACTTCCACGCAAAGGATTGTTGCTGGGTTATGGGGGCTTCAGTGTGCGGGAAATAAAAGAAGGTGTCCGGCGCCTGGGGGCATTATTAGGCTCTGCTTGAACATTCCATAAAGAATCAAAGTGGTACCACAGTTTGGTCACGAAGTGGTTCTTGTAAAAGGGCCATGGATATTCTATATTTGCTCTTAATCAATTTAGAAGAGGAGCAAATTTAATGAAACAAAAAATTAATTATTCGAAGGTTCTTCCCGAGGGATTACACCTGATGAATGCGTTGGATGACTACAGTCAAAATTGCGGACTGGAGCCAGCCCTGTTAGGGCTGATCAAACTACGCGCCTCGCAGATCAACGGCTGCGCTTATTGCATTGACATGCACAGCAAGGATGCACGCAGCGGGGGCGAAACCGAACAGCGACTGTATAACCTCAGTGTGTGGCGCGAAACACCCTATTACACCGACCGGGAGCGCGCTGCTTTGGCATTTACAGAAGCCGTTACTTTAATTGCAGACGGACGAGTGCCAGACGAGATCTATGAGCAGGCGCGGGGGCAGTTCAGCGATGAAGAGATGGTCAAGCTGATGATCGCCATCGTAACCATCAATGCCTGGAACCGGTTCACCATCTTCGGCGATGTGCCTGGCACCTACCAGCCTCGTCATTTCGTAACCCAGCCGTGGCAGGCCGCGCAAATGAATAATACCGAGCAACTTATAGGTTAAAGGAGATGTTTAATTGAAACTCAAACATTGGCTCGTCTTTATTCTGCTGGGCGCGATCTGGAGCTCCTCCTTTATGTGGATCAAGATCGCTGTGCAGGAGATCGGTCCTATTACGCTGGTCGCGTTTCGGGCCCTGTTCGGACTTTTATTTGGTCTCGCCGTGATCCTTATCCAACGCGTTTCCTGGCCGCGCAGTTTTAGATCCTGGGTACCTTTGATACTGCTTGGATTCACGAACATCGCCATTCCATTCTTCCTGATCTCATGGGGGGAACAGTTCATCGATTCAGCTGTCGCCTCTGTTCTCGACGCGACCGTGCCGCTCTTCACCATTTTGATCGCTCACTATTTGCTGCACGACGACAAGATCACGCTGCCAAAGGTCCTGGGGTTGCTAACCGGGTTTGCAGGCGTGGTCGTTTTGATGAGCAGAGATCTCATCCATGCTTCGACCAGTTCCCTGCTCGGACAGGCCGCTGTCATTCTGGCATCTGTTTTTTATGCGGTGAGTTCCGTCTACGCGCGTAAGGTCACAGAAGATACACCAGGGATTCTGCGCAGCGCGGGGCCGCTGGTCTCCGCCTCTGCAGCCATGTGGCTGGCGACATTCCTGTTCGAGAGTCCAGTCAAAGTGCCGCAATTGGGAATCACCTGGGTAGCCTTGCTTTGGCTCGGGATTTTTGGATCAGGACTGGCCTTTGTGATGGCTTACTACCTGATCCATGAAATCGGACCCACGCGCACGACGATGGTGACGTATCTCTTCCCCTTGGGCGGCGTGATCCTGGGTGTCCTTTTCCTGCAGGAACAACTTACCTGGGAGTTGCTCACTGGTGCGGCCCTGATTGTTTCGAGCCTTGCCATCGCAAATTGGGAGCCAAAGAAACCAGAGGTCCATGAAGGACAACAGGCCACGTCCGGCTGACTAAAAATTCAGGATAAGAAAAAGTCTCCGCTTTCTGGGCATCTTCGGAGACTTTTTCTCTCTTGACAAATAGACAAACTTCGATATAATCTCAAATAGATAAACGTCTATGAAAACAAATCCTGTCATCTTTGCCAAAGCGATCGCCGATGAGACACGCCAGAAGATCATGAGCGCGTGCTGTTGTAACTGGCTGTCGGTCAATGAGATCGTCGAGAAGATGAATGTCTCTCAACCCACGGTCTCTCACCACCTGGCGATCTTGCGTGAGGCCGATCTTGTGAATGTTCGTGAAGAAGGCAAACAAACTTTCTATGAACTGAATCAGGAACATCTCGCGGTCTGCTGTGGACAGTTAATGATCAAGTTCGCGCCCGAGACAGAGACAACCGAAGTCGTCAAGAAAAGTATGGAAAACTAATCGAGTGGGATTCTGCTTTAAGCGAATCCCACTCATTTTATCCGAATATATAGACGGATATCTATTTGATAAATAGAGGCACAATGGCAGAAACAGATACCAACGCACTACCGGCGACCAGACCAACCACGAGCAAATTGACCTTTGCCAATATCTGGGATCATATCCTCGCACGCTGGTCAGTCAGGCGCATGGAACACCGCGTCAAACCGGGACTCTATTCGCTCGGAAGCCCCACACCCGACTCACCTGTTCTTGTCACAGCCAATTACACCCTTAGCTTCGACGCGCTGCGTTCTTCAATGAAAGGCATTGACAGCTACATCCTTGTGCTCGACACACAAGGCGTCAATGTCTGGTGCGCGGCGGGAAAAGGGACGTTCGGAACGGATGAACTGGTCAGACGCATCGAAGCGACACGCTTGCACGAGGTTGTCAATCATCGGGTCTTGATTCTGCCACAGCTGGGAGCGCCCGGCGTTGCCGCGCACGAAGTCAAACAGCGCGCTCACTTCAAGGTCGAGTATGGACCGGTGCGCGCAGAAGATCTCCCCGAGTATTTGAAAACACGCAAAGCCACTCCCGCAATGCGGCGCGTCCGCTTTACCCTGAGAGATCGTATTGCCTTGATCCCCATTGAATTGGTCGCCGTTCTTCTGTTGCTTTTGTTACTCACGGTGATCGGCGCATACGGCCCGGTTGCAGCCATCCTGGCGGGAGTGGTTCTCTTCCCTATCCTTCTGCCATGGATCCCCACTCATGACTTTAGCACGAAGGGATTCATCCTGGGGGGCATCATCGCCATTCCATTTGCAATTTCCGCGTTTCTCAAACTACCCGACTCGGAATTATGGCTGCGAAGCGCCTGGGCATTAATGTATGCTCTGTTGCTCCCGCCCATCACGGCCTATCTGACGTTGAACTTTACCGGCTCGACCACGTTCACTTCGCGCAGTGGTGTGCGACGTGAGATTGCCCGGTACATTCCCGCCATGGCCTGGATGTTCGGCGCCGGCGTTCTTCTCAACATTGCACTCATCTTTGTACGCTGATCGGAGTTCCCATGTTCAATGCTTATCAAACCAACACGCTTCAATATGACCCATCCGCCTGCATCGGCTGTGGCGTCTGCGCGGATGTCTGTCCACACGGAACATTTGAGATGCAGGGCAGGTTGGCTCACCTTGTCAATGCGCAGGCCTGCATGGAGTGCGGAGCCTGTCAGTTGAATTGCCCGACCAGCGCCATTCGCGTGGAAAGCGGAGTCGGCTGTGCGGCGGCGATGATCAACGCTGCACTACGCGGCCAAAAGGAAGCTTCCTGCAGCTGCGGATGATTTTTATTGCTACCGGAGATCAAATCAGGAAAGGAGGTGAATGTCATGAATGAACTGAATGTTCTCAATAACTGCGGTTGCGGGGAAGGCGAATGCAGTTGCGGCGGCGGTGGCTGCTGCTAAGGAAAGACCTCTGTGGCGCTTAGCGCTGCAGAGCGAACTTATCGGTACGAATTTTTTTAAGCGAATACATAGACGAACTTCTATATAATTACCAAAACTCAATGCAATCATCGAAGACAAGGATGAAAAATGGAAATCACACCTCTTCTCGTAGACGCATTTACAAAAGTCATTGGGACCTTCGCGCACAACTGGTACCTGCTTTTGATCAGTATCGTTGTCAGTGTGGCGCTCAAATTCTATATGGACCAGGAGACAATCGCGCGTTTCCTGCACCGCAACACGAAAAACAGCGTGCTCATGGCCACAGGGATCGCCGTCGGGACGCCGTTCTGCTCCTGTGGTACGACCGCAATCGTTTTGGGGATGATGGCATCCACGATTCCCTGGGCGCCGATCGTTGCCTTCATCGTCTCCTCGCCTCTTACTTCCCCCGAAGGTCTCTTCTACAGCGCGGGGATCTTTGGCTGGCCGTTCGCCATCGCATTCTTTATTTCTTCCATCCTCCTCGGTCTGGCAGGCGGCGCCATTGCCAGTTTTGCCGAAGCACGCGGCTGGCTGGTGAACCAGGCCCGCATGGCTGATTCTCAACCGCCCATGTCACTGGGCATCATGGGCGGACCCGCTCCCATTGAATTGCCGACGGTCGCACAACCTGCGGCTGAAGCAGGGCAGTGCGGCTGCTCATCGAACCGCACAGAAGCGCCCGTTGTCGCTCAACCTGCATCCGCCAAACCCAAGGTCACCTTGCGTGCATTCGTTCAGGAGATGTACGATATCAGCAAACGTCTGCTGCTACTTTTCTTCGGATTCACATTCGTCGGATATGTGCTCAACGGGCTAATCCCGACTGCCTGGATCACCAGTCTGTTTGGCGCTGGTCACGCCTACAGCATTCCACTCGCCGCGACTCTCGGTTTGCCCTTCTACATCAACTCGGAAGCCTCTTTACCTCTGGTCCGTGCCATGCTCGAAAGCGGGATGAGCCAGGGCGCGGCGCTCGCGTTTCTGATCACAGGCGCGGGGACATCGATCGGTGCACTGGGCGGCATGTTCACGATTGCCCGCTGGCGGGTCATTGGCATCGTAATTGGCACGCTCTGGCTTGGTTCCATCGTGCTCGGTTTCATTTACAACTTATTCGTAATTTGAGTAAAGGATTACAATAAAAGGAGAAAAAAATGACACAAACCCCAACCCCCATTCATGAGACGGTTCAAAAGCACTATGCCGAACGGATCAAGAGCAACGCTTCGTGCTGCGGACCGGACTCCACCTCTGATTGCTGCAGCACCGACAGCAACCTCTACCCGGCAGATCTGCTTGCCACCCTCCCCGATG
The DNA here is from genome assembly GCA_035716785.1 of Anaerolineales bacterium. Taxonomy (GTDB): domain Bacteria; phylum Chloroflexota; class Anaerolineae; order Anaerolineales; family Villigracilaceae; genus Defluviilinea. The sequence continues at coordinate 12,872 of DASTJG010000112.1, read as the reverse complement.
GTGAAACCAGCGTCAGCTACGGGTGCGGCGACCCGATCACGCTCGCCTCGTTGCAACCTGGACAGACTGTCCTCGACCTCGGCTCGGGCGCGGGACTCGACTGCTTCTTCGCCGCGAAAAAAGTCGGCGAGACGGGCCGCGTCATCGGCGTGGACATGACTCCCGAAATGATCGAGCGCGCCCGGTCCAGTGCGAAGCGCTTGAACATCCAGAACGTGGAATTTCGCCAGGGTTATCTCGAAGATCTGCCGGTCGATTCCAACAGTGTCGATGTTATTATCTCAAACTGCGTCATCAACCTTGCCCCGGATAAATCCAAGGTTTTCACCGAAGCGTTCCGCGTACTAAAACCCGGCGCTAAATTCGCCGTCTCTGATATTGTGACCGATGGTCCGTTACCGGAGCCGATCAAGAAAAGTCTGAGCGCCTGGGCAGGCTGTGTGGCGGGCGCGGTCGAAGCAAAGGATTACATCGCCATGATGGAAGCGATCGGCTTTACGAATATTTCCATCACCCCTGTCTTCTTCGACAAGGAAACAGTTGACTCTGCAATTGCCGACATGGGAGACGTAGTCGAACTAAAAACCATCGCCCGCGACGATATTTACAAAGCAGTCTACAGCGCAAAGATCACAGCATATAAGCCTGCCTAAACGTGACTATCACCTGTCTTTTGGAAATATGAACGATCTTGATTTCCCCAAAATCTACGAAGCCTTTCAGCCGAAAATTCTTCGTTACCTGACACGCCTTGTCGGTGAGGCGGAGGCTGAAGACCTGACCCAGGAAGTCCTGATCAAAGTCAGTGAGGCGGTGCCGGACTTTCGAGGCGAGTCGCAGCTATCCACGTGGATCTATCGCATCGCGACCAACGCCGCCCTGGACAGACTGCGAAGTCCGTCCCACAAACAGATCGTTCATGACTGTTCGACAAGCGAGGAAACTGAACTGGAAGATCGCGATGCCGCGACGGGAGAGAGGACTCCCCTGATTGAGCCTCAGATATTCCGCAAGGAAATGAACGAGTGCATCCAGGGCTTTATCCAGAAACTGCCTGAAAATTATCGAGTGGTCCTTGTCCTGAGCGAATTCGAAGGACTGAAAGACAGCGAGATTGCCGAAACGCTGGGGATCTCTTCCGGCGCGGTCAAGATCAGGCTCCATCGCGCGAGAGAACGGCTCAAAGAAGAGCTAGGTACCAAATGCGAATCGTACTGGCTCGAAGAGAATGAGTTCTTACCGGAGTTGAAGAATTTTTAAGAAAGACGTCACAGGTTTTAGAAACCCGTGACGTCTTTTATTCTTTGGGGTGTATCTTTTTTTCTGGAGACTCGTCAATAGGGGTGAAGAACTCTGCACGCTTCGTGAAGAAAGAATATGTGGCGTGCGGGGTAAAAAGGAGATGACGTTACATGGAATTAAAAAGTCAAATACAGGCTTTGATCGCGGTGGGCGCCGCGGTCAGCGCAAATTGTCAGCCCTGCCTGCAATCCGCGGTAACGATGGCGCGCAAAAGCGGAGCCGACGAGCGGGAGATCGCCGAAGCGATCGAAGTCGGGAAACGGGTCCGCAAAGGCGCGGCGTCCAAAATGGACAAGTTCGCCTCGGAGCTGAATACTGCCTTCCCATTGCCCGTCGCAGTGACGGATGACGGCTGTGGGTGTGGTTCTTTGTAAGAAAAATGGAAGGACAAAATGGATAACAAAGAAATTTTGAATGAAAACATCGAAAGAGTCGGCTGGGGGCTGCTTGCCATCCTCTGGGGTATGACCATCCTGTTCGATTTCCTGCCTTTTGGTACCGGGCTGGTTGGAACGGGCTTGATCCTGCTGGGGGCGAATATCATCCGGTCGCTCAACCAGCTTCCCACGAAGGGTGACAACACGGTCCTGGGCATCCTGATCCTGGCCTGGGGCGGACTCGAGTTCGCGCGTCCCTGGTTGGGACGGGTTTTCCCATCCGCCGATCTCGATTGGATAATCTTCGCGATCCTGCTGACCGGCTGGGGCCTGATCCTGCTCACGCGTGCACTTCTGGCTGCGCGGGGCAAGCCATTTGGAACACTTGCTGGTACTCAGGAGGAGTAAGGTCATGTACCTGGAAACCGGAAGAGATTTGTTCCGGGGCGTAATGATCCTCATTGCAGCCGCCATTGCCTATTGGGTCAACTTACCCGCTGGACTTGCGCTGGCCATTTTCGTCGGTGTGATGACCCTGCAAAGTGTGATCACAGATTGGTGTCCCGCAGATTTGATCCTGCGCCCCCTGGGCCTGAGGAAAAAATTGGAACGCAGGAAATAAGGGCAGTTCGAGCACAACTGCTCACCGCGCACCAGTGGACAGCCTTAGCTGTCCACTGGCATTTAACAAAATCGCCTATTTTTTATCTTGACAGCGTACACGTTTGGCAGTAAAAACAAACCGACTGGTCGGTTTTATTCCCGCGTGCCTAAAGTCGAACTCTATGCAACAAAGAAGTGAAGAAACCCGTTCTCGAATTCTTGAATCAGCCCTCAAGTTATTTTCTGCTCATGGCTACAACAAAGCCAGCGTGGATGATATTTGCACAGAAGCAGGCATCAGCAAAGGCGCGTTCTATCATCATTTTGAAAGCAAGCAGGCGCTTTTCCTGGCGCTGCTCGATAGCTGGCTGCAAACGATCGACAATGCCATCGAAGCCTCGAAAGATAAGACCGCTCCTGAAACATTTGTGCAGATGACCGAGGCCTTCCCCTACATATTCAAAACGGCAAATGAAAGCCTGCCCATGTTGCTTGAATTTTCGCTGCAAGCCAGCCGCGATAAAAAGATCTGGGAGGCCAGCATTGCTCCCTACCGCCGTTACCACAAGTACTTCACCTCGTTAATCAAAAAAGGCGTGGAGGAAGGTTCATTTGTGGAAGTGGATCCTGAGCTGGCATCACGTATGATCGTAGCCACAGCTATGGGATTACTGCTGCAGAGCCTGCTCGACCCAAAAGGCGCGAACTGGGAGAAAGTGGCACTCGGAAGTACAACCATGCTGGTGAATAGTTTGATGAAATGAAATAAGGCAAAAGAAACCGAAGAGGAGACTCAAATGAAGATCGTGACAGATTGCGCGGCAGACATGTCTGCAGAGGAATTAGAGGAGTTGGATATCACACAAGCGCCTCTCTATATTCAATTCCCGGAAGGAGAGGTGAACGCCATCCAAATATCAGCAGATGATTTCTACAATCGCCTGGAAGCTATGCGGCCTGCCATCCCAACCACAGCGCAGCCTTCCAGCGGGCTTTTTGCCGAGCTGTATCGCAGGATCGCGCAGGTGGAAAAGGACATTTTGTCGGTTCACATTTCGTCAGGCTTGAGCGGCACGATCAATTCGGCGCGCGACGGCGGCGAGCAGGTCAAGAACGAAGCGAATGTCACGTTTTGGGATACGCTGACCCTCTCCGGCGGCGAGCGTTTCCAGGTCATGGCGGCTGCCATGGGAGCCAGGGCAAATTGGGCGCTGCACACCATTCAGGAACGACTGGCAAAGATCCGCGAAAAGACCGAAGTTATTTACACCCTGGATACACTTGAGTACCTGGCGCGCGGCGGCCGCATTGGGCGCGTCAAAGCCATAGCCGGTGCCCTGCTCAATCTCAAGCCGGTCATCCGGGTGGATACTGACGGGAAGTACAGCACGGTTTGCACGGGGCGCACCATTGGAAAATCCATCAATGCGATTGCCGAATACCTTTTCAACAAATATGCTCATACGCCCATGTGGGTTACCGTCCTGCATGGTCGCTTCGCCGAAAAAGCGGAGGTGATGACGAATGAGCTCAAGGCAAGATTGAATATCGCCAAACTGGAAGTCAACCGGATCTCCCCGGTGTTGGGAGTACATACCGGTCCAGGCATCGTCGGTGTGGCAGTTGTCCCAATGGAACTGATGGAAGATTTGATCAGCTAGCACAGGTTAAATCGAAAGAAAAATGACCCACCTCCATATTTCGAGGTGGGTCATTTTTTGTTTTTCACGAATGTTCTTTATTCACCAGGTGGTAAAGGAGTGCGCCCTCGCAAGAATCTGCGATTGATCTTTTTGGTCTTACGAGTGTTTTTTCTTACTCGCAGGGGCTGAAACCGCTTGATCATCCCGATGGGAGGAACACGCTGGAAGTCCGGCAGAAGCTGATCCACGTCCCGGATCGAGGAGGTGAAATATCCGGCAATGCCTATAAAGGTTCCGCCGACGCCGCAAAGCAGGATCAATAAACCAAAACCGGAACCGGGCCCCGTACCTACCAGCCAGCCAAATGTATTCACGAGCGCGCCACCAGTGCTCATAGCTGGTTCGAAGACCTTGTCACCAAAATAACCAGCCAGCAGTCCGGCAAATGGGATCATTGCCTGTGCAATAAAGTCACTGGCAGAAAAGACGCGTCCCTGCAGGTCCGGCGGCACCTTTGCCTGCAACAAGGCATCCATGGCAACGCTGACAATGGGATCAAAAATTGAATCGACAACGATGGCGATCAACCAGACCACCAGGACCTGCCCCATTCCAAGCAACGTCATGCCGAAAAGGCTGGAAATGATCCATCCCAAAATAATGGCACGCGCCGGGCGCTTGATCCCTCCCCAGGTGGTCAGGAAAATACCCGCCACAACCGCTGCCAGCGCACCTGCAAACTGAATGATCCCTGGAATTACAGGGTTATTGCCCGTACGCAGCAGGAGCATGGGAAAGAGCGCCGCTGCCGATAAGGCAATTCCAGAAAACAAATTTCCAGTAAGAAAGATCAACTGCAATCCCAGCAGGCCGGGGCGCTGGAAGATGTATTTAACCCCATAGATAGCTTCGCTCAAAAACTTTTTATGGGACTGTTCTCCTTCCAGGGTTCGCGGAGCAGGAGGGATTTCGACAAAAAGCAGGAGACCGATCGAAATTACGAAAGCGATCAAATTAAGAGCCAGGATTCCGCTCAGCCCAAGGATGGTATATGTCACGACTCCCAGAAGCGGTCCAAAAATACCCGGAAAATCACTTAGCAGTGACAGGAGTCCATTGGCACGGATATACTGTTGGCGAGGCACCATCGTCGTAATGGCAGCTGTGTAGGAAGGGGATTGAAACGCAAAGCCGACACCCTGAAGGACGGCGACAATGTACAGATGCCAGACTTCCAAAAGCCCCAGAGTCTGAAGGACCAGCAAAGCAGTCATTCCGAAAAGCGAGAGGCAATCGTACATGAGCATCATCGTTTTCCGGTCGCTGCGGTCTATTAGAATGCCGGCGAACAGTACAGTCAGAATGTAGGAACCAAAGTAGAAAAATTCCATCCACCCAACCGCGGCACCGCTGTCTGTGATACTGAATATCCAGATCGGTAAGGCAACTGCCGTGATGCTGGAGGCAATACCAGAAATCATCTGGCCCAGCCAGATGATAAAAAGTCCCGTCATCCCATTGGGGCGTTGAAAACGAAAGTTTAATCTCCGCATCACTTATGAGAGCATATCACAGCGAAACAACGAAGACAACCCCTAAAGTTTACACTTTTCTTGTAAAGTCGTTTCAAAAATATCAGGGCAAAAATCGCTTTTACACTGTTTCAGCCGCGGTCATAGTATCGTGGTCGGGCAGGATTTCCTCTGCATGTCGAATCGGATAAATGAAATACCCCGCCAGCCCAGCCAGGATTCCGCCAAGGCTGCCGAGAACGATCAGGAGCCCGGTCCCCGCTCCGGGTCCCGGAGGAACGAGCCAGCCAAGCCGCGAGGCGAGCCCGCCCGGTGCACGCATCGCCGGTTCAAAGACATAGTCCGCCAGAGTCCCTGCGATCAGGGGAGAGATAATATTGGGCAGCCAGGCGATCAACCGGCGGGCCGAGAATACACGTCCCTGCACATCTGGCGCGACCTTGGCCTGCCAGATCGCCTGATTCGAGCCATTGATCAATGGGAACAAAATCGTAGAGAGAACAGACGCAGCGATCCAAAGTGGCAGGGAAGTTCCCACCCCCACCCATGCGAAGAAGAAACTGGATACGATCCAGCCGGCCAGCACGCCGTGGACTCTGCGCTTGAAGCCTCCCCAGGCACTCATCGCTACCCCCCCAATTACGCCGCCGATCGCCCCCGCGGATTGAACCAGCCCCAGACTGACGCTGTCATTGCCTGTGCGCAGCAGGATCATTGGGGCGAACACGGTAAAGGCAATCCCCGTGCAAAAATTGCCAAAAAGAAACACCAGTTGCAAGCCCAACAAGCTCGGTCGCGCGAAGATATAGCGAAAGCCAAATAACGCTTCTTTCAAAATGCTGCCCTGCCCCTGCGCGCCCTCCACCGTACGCGCCGGTTGCGGAATGTGAACGAAGAACAGGACCAGAATTGCAAGCACAAATGTAACGACATCCAGTGACAAAATTCCAGTTAAGCCGATGATCGGCAGGAGCGCGCCTGCCAGCAAAGGCGCGAGGACCCCCGGTCCCATGTCAATGAGCGACATCATGCCGTTCGCGCGTCCATACTGTTCCTTGGGAACCATGGTGCTGATCGCCGCTGAATAAGCGGGCCACTGAAAAGCATTTCCCAGCCCCTGGAAGACTGCCGCCACATAAAGATGCCATACTTCCAAAACGCCCAATGCCTGTAAAACGAGAACGGCAATGGTCGCCACTCCCGCCGCCAGGTCGCTCAGCATCATCATTAATTTGCGATTGTGTCGGTCTACCATCACGCCCGCTAACGGGCTGATGACCAATAAAGGCGTGATAAAAAATACCTGCACCCAGGCAAGCGCGGTAACGCTGCCCGTCTTCTCAAAAACCCAGATCGTCAACGCGAACGCGCTCATATTCGTGGCCAGGACGGAAACGATCTGTCCGAGCCAGACAATGGTGAAGCCAAACATTCCGGTTGGGCGGTTTGTACTCTGCATTCACTCTCTCCAAATATGCTAAAGGTCCCGGCAGGATAACATATCTTCAAGAGTCGAACAATCCCGCGCCAGGCGGGATTATTCGACGACCTCTCACGTGGTCAATTATATGAGTGAGGCAGCCTACTACTTACTCCACATAAATCTCTACGTGCTCGCCGTCCTCTTCATCTGTCACATCAATGATTTTGCCTGTTACGCCTGAGCGCACAGCCTCCATCACATTGGACATGTCCACACCTTCGACCTCCGGTGCAAAGTGCGCGCCGATCTTCATGCCCGTGTCCACGAGCGCCAGCGGGATCTGCACAGAGGCCTTCGAACGGCCCGTGCGAATATCGGTCACGCGGATGCGCAGCCAGCGTGCGCCACCGGGCATTCCCGGCGGGCGCGGTGGGGTTGGCGGCCGCTTGTCACTTAACGCTGCGAGCAGCTTCGTCCCTTCCTCCGCGCTGAGTTTCCCCTCTTCGATCATTTTCAAAATCTTCATTCTTTCTTCTGAACTAGCCACCTCACACCTCCTTAACCGATGTAGACTTGCACGTGTTCGCCATCTTCATTGTCACTTGCATTGATGATGAGAGGCGCACCAGATTTTCCGGTTGCATCCAGTATTTGAATAATCTCATCCACGCTGGTATGTTTCATCCCGCGTATGTTATGACCAAAATTTCGCAGGAACCAGGCCGCCAGTCCCAGAGGCAGCGGAAACCCAAGGGTAATGTTTCGCGGCCAATCCTGTGCATTGCGCCGATCCACGTTGACATACAACCACTTTGAACTCTGACCGCTCGCGCCGAGCGCGATCAATAAAATACCCAGCAACAAAGGAACGAATAAACAAAAGAACCAAAAATTCATGCCTGCATTTTGCTGGATCGAATAAACGCCCCAGGCGCTGAGCACGGTGAGGAAGACGCCCACCCATAAGGGGATCATTGCAAAATTACGGGCGCGGGCTTTGACCTCTTCGAACTCGGGGGCTTCGCTTCTTTCCCCGCCGGCACCGGTCCCCATTTCAACCACTTCGAGTTCCGCCTCAGCCGCGTTCTCTTCGAGGGCGCGCATCAGGCTCGCGGCCTGCTCGGCAGAGATCTTGCCATCCTGCACCATCTGTAAAATTTTCTTGCGTTCTTCAGAAGACATTACCCACCTCCTTCCAGGGCATTCAGCAGTTGCTCAGCCTGTTCGGCTGTGATCTTCTTTTCCGCCAGCATCTTCAAAATCGCCATGCGCTCTTCTTCTGCCACCGGCTCGGAAGGAGGCGTGGGCGGTGTAGGAACACCCTTCGAATTGATATCCCAGTTCCAACGACCGACTTTCACATTGCCTCGCCAGCGACGGGCATGTCGTTCTGCGTGGCGCTCCACGCGGCGGGCAGCTTCCTCCGCACGCTTGGCAGTGCGGGCAGTCGCCTGCTCCACCTGACGCGCGATCCGCTCGCCGAAGCCGGACCAGTCGAAATTCATTCCGGCAAAATTTCCAAAGTCCTCAGCGGAGTTGCCTGCCTCGGCATCATTGGTCACACGGATGTCACCGCCCGCACTCAGCGTGATCTTTGCCGACCCATCGCCCAGCACCAGGACCCGTTCGGTTACATCTTCCAGATTTTCAACGCCGGGCCAGGATACATCGATCTCATCACCGCGCATGGTCAGGGTGACATTGGCATTGGGTTTCAACACAAGCAGAATATCATCACCTGCCGTGATGGAATATTCTTCATCTGCCTTCGGTTCCAGATAAACGACCACGTCCTCCCCAACATTGACCTTGACGTTCCCGCGTGAGCCGCGCAGTGCCAGGTCGTCCGCCACTGACTCCAGCATGATGTTTCCTTCCACTTCACGGATGGAAACATCGCCGCCGGCATTCTTGATGTAGAGGTTCCCTTTTGCACCACGCAAACTAAAATCTGCCTGAACAGTATCGATTGCCACCATCCCGGCATCGCGGATGGAAAGGTCATTGTCGATTTCCTTGATCTCAATATTTCCGGTCACGCCTTTCAGAGCCGCGTCCCCTCCCACTCTTTGGATGAAGAGCGAGGCGTCTCTGGGAATACGCAAGGAGACATCGTCCGTACAGGAGAAGATAACCTCATCCCCGTTCTGTTGGAGGCTGAGTTCATCCTCGTCCGCTTTGAGAAGAATCTCCTCAGCATCCCAACCCACTACGCTGAGGTCACCATCAATGGCATCGATTTTGATCTTTGGGAATTTTCCGGCCGAAATTGTCCTGGACATGCTTTACTCCTCTTCGCCGCGCAATAAACGCATCGCTTCGTCGGCTGAGATCTTGCCCGTTTCCAGATCCGCCAGGACCGAACTGCGTCGTTCCGGGCCAACCTCGACCACTTCATCCTTGCCGGGTTCAAAGCCCATAGCGCGGATCACCTCGTGCAAACGGTTCCGGATCGTCGGGTAGGAAAGATCGAGTTCATCTTCCATGCGGTTGATCTTTCCTTCGCAACGGACAAAGGTCACGATAAAATCCAGGTGCTCGGCAGTCAGGTGAGCAAACGGACCGCCAGTGAATTGTCCTTCAATGGAAGTATCACAGGAGGGACAGTGCAAACGGGTGACTGTCAATTCCGAGCGGCAAACGGGACAACGAGTTGGTGCAGAGTACATCTCAAATCTCCTGAAAATTAATCACGTCTGTTGAGAAGGCTTATAATCAGAAAATTGAATTCAAATTTTTCAAGCCTTGTAGCACTATATTTTCTTATTTTGAACAATTTGTCAATCTTTTAAAATATTATAGGCAGAATCTTTATTTTGTCAAGCGATCTATCAATTTTATTAATATGACTGGAAAATAATTGAAATTTCACAAAGAAAATATCAAGAAAAGTGATTTTAATTCGAAAATTCCTCTATCAAGGTGACTATGATCCGTTCACTCTACTACGTTCCTGGCACCCCTATTCAAAAGGACCTGCCGCCCGAGAAGTTTCCTGAATTGATCCAAAACCAACAGGGACTTTTATGGGTGGATTTTGTCAGTGAATTGCCTGAAACCTGCCTCCCCATCTTACAAGACTTCCAGTTCCATCCCTTGGCAATTGACGATGCCTTGCAGGAAACTCATAGCCCCAAGCTTGATGATTGGGGAGATTATCTTTACATCGTGTTCAACTATATGAACGCGAACGAGAATGGCGATGCGTGGGAAACCGAAGTGGATGAATTGGATATCTTCCTGGGAAAAAACTACATTGTTACACACCACGATCATCTTATCTCAGCCATTGATGATACCTGGGCTGCCTGTGACCGCGATGAGCGCAACGTGCAGCAGGGAGCCGATCATCTTCTTTACAAGATTACTGACAACCTGGTAGCTGGATATATGCCTGCCGTTGAAAAAATTGACGAAGCCATTGACCAGATCGAGGACCAGATCTTTGACCGCCCCTCACCTCGGACTCTCGAAAGGCTGTTTGCGCTAAAACGCGTTCTAGTAGCGATGAGACGGATCGTGCTCCCTCAACGCGAAGTGCTGAACAAACTCGCTCGCGACGATTATCAGGTGATCGACCCAAAAGACCGCATCTTTTTCCGCGATATCTATGACCATCTTGTCCGTTTGCATGATCTGAACGAAAGTCTGCGTGATCTTGTCGGCGGCGTGCTGGATACGTATTTGTCCGTCATCAATAACCGCATGAATGAAGTGATGAAAACGCTGACCCTTATCACTACCTTATTTATGCCACTCACTTTTGTCACAGGCTTCTTTGGGATGAACTTCTTCGAGTCGCTCGGCAACCTGAAAGCCTGGACAACCAATCCAATCTTCTATTTGACCCTGGCTGTCATATTTATCATGCCATTTATTATGTATCTCTGGATGCGCCGCCGCACCTGGGTTTAGGGAGAAATTCGGTCCGATAAAGCTTGACACAGAACAGACGTTCGGTTATCATTCATAGCACAAATGAGCGAAGAATGCTCGCGCATGCCCTGCGTTTGGGCAGGAGGTAGCTATGATGATGGTTCGTAAAAGCAAAGGTCTCGGAGAACGCCACCAGAGGATTCTTGAGTTCCTGCAGGTGTATCAACGCGAGAACAAGTATCCTCCCTCAATCCGTGAAATCGGTGAGAAAACCGGCATTTCATCCACTTCTGTTGTGAATTATTATCTTGATCAACTTGAGAAACGGGGATTGATCGAGCGCGACCGCAAGATCTCGCGCGGTGTGCGTCTCGCGGGGTTTAACGGATCGGCGGATACACTACGCATCCCCATTCTCGGACCCATTGCTGCGGGTCTCCCCCTTCCTGAGCTTGATCCCAACGTCAGCTATATGTCTGATAGTGAAGCAAATGCTGTGGACATTGCGCGCAGTCTGCTCCCCTCGAAGGAAAAAGGCGATAGCCTGTATGCCCTGGAAGTCAAGGGGGAGTCCATGATCGATGCAATGATCAACGACGGCGATATCGTCGTCCTCAAGCCGGCCACAGATGCACGCAACGGTGAGATGGTTGCTGTCTGGCTGCCCCGCGATAATGAGGCGACCCTGAAATATTTCTTCAAGGAAAAGGATCGCTATCGCCTGCAACCTGCCAACCCGACTATGAAGCCGATCTTCGTCAAGAAGAGCGAACCCCTCGAGATCAAGGGCAAGGTGGTCATGGTCATCCGCCGGATGGATAAACCGCTGGCTGCCTAAAAAAGAGTAGAATAGTAAAGAGACGGCCATTGGTCGTCTCTTTTGATTCCTCAGAACCGGTAGCGATATAATCACGTCAAAAGGAGCTTTATATGTATGGAACAATCGCACGCTTCCGCATCAGGCCCGGGGTAAAAGATGAGTTCGTCAAAGCCATGGATGGTTTTGGCGATCAGCCCATCTCAGGCTGGGTGGCAGATTACTATTTCCAAGTGGAGAGTGATCCGGATGAATTTTATTTAGTGGCGATCTTCAAAGATAAGGAAACATATATGGCGAATGCAGATAGCGCTGAACAGCATGAGCGTTACCTGGTCTTCCGCTCTTTTTTGATGGATGACCCAGAATGGCACGATGGTTTTATTTTATCGGCAACCGGCCCGGGGTCCGGAAAATGAAGCGTTAGCAGTGGATCAAAAAAGACGGTGGCGCTGATAGCGCCACCGTCTTCCATTTACTTCAGTTTGATCCGTCCTTTTGCGCTGGACTTTCCAAAAGAACGTCCCCCGCCACCACCAGATCTTCCACCGGCGAATAGCCGTCCCGCAAAGCCAAACAACATTGGAACCAGTAACAAGACCACCAATCCTGCCAGGATGATCCCGAATGTGTTCCATGATCTGCTTGCGACTTCAGGCAGAACACCACCGGGATTGTATCTTCCCTCGGCAGTCACCGGGGTACCAGACAACGAAACAGTGAGATTACGATTAACACCGTCTCTTAACGCAGCAGGAGAAACATAAGTTACAGCATATTCGCTCTGGAATCCCTGTCCAGTCTGTTGATAGATGGAGGTCAAGGTGGCTGCATCGGTAACGTAAGCATACTGGCCGCCCGTGCGACCGGTCAACGACTTCAACCCGGTCTCGTCAATACCGGCTTGTCCACTTACGCCAGGCTCGCCAAAACCGATCGCGGACACCGTTAGCCCGCTGGGACCGACATTGTTCACGATGTCTTCCTCAGTGGCGCTGCTCTGGTTATCCAATCCGTCTGACAGCACAAGGATCGCTTTGCGGCCCGAAATGCCTTCGAGGGCCTTGGTAGCTTCCAGGATGGCATTATACATGGCAGTATCGCTGCCGGTTTTCAACCCGTCAATAGCGGCGGTCAGCACCGCTTTGTCCGGCGTGACATCCTGAACACGATACACATGCGTATCGAAGGTAATCACACCCGCCTGATCCTCTGCACGCATTCCATTGACGTAGGCCTTCGCAGCATCCCTGGCAGCCCCGATCTTGTTACCCTTGTCCATACTACCGGAGATATCAA
>DASTJG010000111.1:0-10363 GCA_035716785.1 Anaerolineales bacterium | reverse complement strand
GCTTCACCGCGCGCAAGCAAAGGCACACCCAGCCACGACATGGCGGGTTTTCCTGCGATCTTCGCACCCATCGCTGTGGCGCGTCTTTCCGTATCTTCAACCAGCATGAGTGGCTCACGTGTGCGGATGATTACGGAGGTTAAGCCTTCCCCCAGAGGGAAAGTATCTACAGAGGAAAAGGCATTATTTTCATAGAGATAAGGAATATTAATGGAGTTCGTCTGCTGGTCGTAAAGAGCCATCACAAATCCGTAGTTCCCAACTACCGAGCGAACCTGTTCGTGAATTAACGTATAAAAGGACTGCAGGTCACCAATATTGGCGCTGCTCGAGGCGAGCGTGTCGATGGCCTTTCTTTCCAGCGACCGGCGATCATCGACCGGCGCCGTGGGGGAAGCTGATAATTCCAGAGCGTTCGCTGCCAGCCGGATCGTCCTGGAAAACGCGTTGACGATTTCCTCGTCTATTTCCTGTCCGGCTCGTGCGCCAATTAACACAAAGCCGCGCAGTTTCCCTTTATGAAGGATGGGAACATACGCGGCTGCTTCACACCCCAGTTGACGGGTATAAGCAATCAAGGGTGGAGGGAGAGATGAAGCATCCTGTACATTTATCTGAAGGGGCCCATTGTCCAGAAAGCTTTCCATTTCACTTAGTGAAAGCTCGATCCCGCGCGGGATTGTCAGCTCATACCTTTGCGGGTCCGAATATTGGACGAGTTGCAGAGAGTTCCCGCTCGCAATAAAGTAGGCCGTAATGAAAAAAGGATCGTTGTTTAGGCGCTTGGCACTCATTGTAAGATCAGTGATTAACTAAATTCCCAAACAGATTCTCCACTTAGAATGCGGCGAATTTGATCGGGGAACTTGTCTGGGTCGAGGGGCTTGCCGAGGAAGCCGTCGAAGCCGGAACTTTTTGCCTTGTTCATTTGGTCCGTGCTGGCTTCTGCAGTGACGGCAATGATCGGGATCGACTTGAGCCGGTTGGAGGCCCGGATCTTTTTCAATGCGCCGTACCCGTCTTCATATGGCAGGCGGATATCCATCAGGATCAGATCCAAACGTTGTAAAGTATCTGCATACTCTACCACTTCATATCCGGAGGTTTTCCATTCACAGTGGATGCCCAAATAGCCCAACATTCGGGCGATCAATACGAAGTTCGCAACATTATCCTCAACAACCAGGACCGTTGCATCCTTGGGTATGGTTGGTTTCTTAATAGGCTGTGTATCTGTAACATTTTCAGACATTCGGTCTCCTCATATACTTTTCGATCTCTCTGGTGAGCTGATCGATATCAATCGGCTTTTGAATATAACCATCGCAGCCTGCTTCGAGTGTTTTTTCCTTATCGCCGCGCATCACATTTGCAGTCAGAGCAAGGATGGGAATACGTTCATATCCCGGCGTGGACTTGATCTGAGCAGTCAGGCTATACCCGTCCATGTCGGGCATGTTGATATCCATCAAAATTAGATCCGGAAGTGTGCTCTTCAAGACGTTTAAAGCATCACGTGCATTTTCTGCTTCAAGCAACGCGTAATCCTCGGAAAGCAAAATACGCTTTACGAGCAGGCGATTATCGGGGTTATCTTCAATGTAAAGTATTGTTCCTTTAGTCTCTGATGCCATTTCGATGAATCTCCGGCTTGATTCTACATATGACCATTGGGGGAGGACATGACAGGTGCCTTACAAATTCCCAAACAAAACCGTCGAGGAAGTCTCTCCGCGACATCAAGACGGGCCATGGGACTCGAGCCCACCTTGGACCCGTACTTTGGACCACCATCTTTGCTTATTTTGGGGGGTATGCGAGTGCTCATAAGCATAACACTTTGTATTAAGGAACGATCAGAGATGAGTTTCATATTTGCTAATCCTCTACGACTAATCCTTCAGTCGCAGCCTCGCCCTGCTGTTGATAGCGCAAAGCCACGGCCGGGCTATTCCAGCCACCTGCGTGTTGTAGTATCTTGGTCAGGTTTTGTTTTGCTCGTTCTGCGAATGTATGTCGTAAATCGTGGGGGGACAGGCCTTCAATCCCTGCCTTTCGTCCTGCCATTTTTACACGTTTATATATTGCGCCTGCTGTGATGCCTTGCTTGGTCAACTTCCCTTGCTTTGCTTTACCTTCGTTTTTCATGGCGCTGGCACGCCATATATTACCAGTCTTGGGGGCAATCTTGAGATATGCCTTCGCGGCTTGCAGGGTCTTTTCGGTCAATCTGTCTTTTTGTTTTGTCTTGGTCTTTGGACGTTCAAATGTAATAGTTGCTGCAGATAAATTGAAGTCACCAGCCTGTAAGATCGCAACTTCCCCAACCCGTAAACCATGTTCGAGCATCAGGCATATGATCAATGCATCCCGTTTGCCTCGTGGCGTTCCATCGCTGGCTGTGATAATGTCTCTTTGCTCTTTGCTTAGAAATATCGGCTCTGACTTTTTACTTGTGCTTACCAACTCGTCATTCTTCTGGGTCATGCGGGCTTTCGTTGCCCTGCGCGTATTGATCCCTTCGGCTTTGCGTGTACCATCAATATTCGGCTTCTCTTTATGACTATAACCTTTGATGGCCCGGATCATGGCGTATTCTGAAACATCCAGCGCGCCCGCTTTCAATGCCAGCTGTGCATATTGTTTCACTGTGGATAATCTCACGTTCACGCTATCCACGGCATAGCCTTCCAGTAGTTGCCATTTTACAAAGCCTTCAATCAACCCCCATGTCATGCCTTGCCATGCTTTCGGGTCTGTGGATAAATCGCCAACGGATATCTCTGACGCTTTCAAATAATCTGCGAACAGCTGTAAATCTGCGTCCTGGCGCCTGATGGTGTTCTTTGCCTTATGTGTCCGATAATCAATGAACACCTGACGGGCGGCAGCTTTACTGGCTGCCTGTCCTGCGATCACAAGTGGGCTGTTCTCTGGCAGAGGGATCAAATTCGTTGTCATTTATGCCATCCGCGTTGAGTCACAATAATTGATTATCATAAATAATCAATACCTAAATTATATACGTAAAATACACCGCGCAGCCCTGGATGGAGACGCAAAAACATACAAAAATGATAGGCAATCTATTCTGCGCTCGCCTTTGTGAGAACAAAAAACCGCCATTCGATAAATGACGGTTGTGAGCGGGTGATGGGACTCGAACCCACGATATCTTGCTTGGGAAGCAAGCGTTCTACCACTGAACTACACCCGCGATGTGGATGAGATTATAGCCAGCCGAAAGAGGGATGTCAATATGCGATGCAGGTGGCTGCTCATTCAATTATATCCAATGTAACATTCTCAGCCGGTCACTGATTCCGTTTAAGCAGCCTATCTGCCAGTTCGAACAGCGCTTCGCCAGCCTCTCCCTGTGGATCGGCCCCACGCAAACTCATCAAGGCGAGGTCTGTCATTTGCTTTGCGGCCTCCACGGCAGCCTCATATCCGCCTTCGGCTGCCAGGATGCGGGCCAACTCCTCGACTTCCTCGGCTTGAATGGGTCCCTGCTTCCAGCGCGCGGCAAACTTTCCATTGCTGCCCAGACCTGCCAGCACAGGCAGAGACTTCTTTCCTTCTATTAGGTCGCTGGCAGCGGACTTTCCGGTCACCGCCTCATCGCCCCAGATCCCGAGGATGTCATCCTCCACCTGGAAGGCCAGACCAAGATAGTGCCCGAAGGAACGATAGGCATCCTGTTTCGCATCGTCGGCTCCACCAAGTAAGGAGCCAATATGGCAGCACGCAGATAGTAGGGCAGCGGTCTTGCCTGAGACCATCGGCCAGTAATCATCTACCCCCAGTTCATTCTTCTTTTCATAAGACATGTCAAGGAACTGGCCGCGCGTGAGATCAAGGCAGGTATTATGCAGGATCTCTGCGGCTTTGACCACAGTCTCTGCCGGATAATTCTCTTTCAGACCGATGATCGCCTGATTGGACATGACAAAGAGCGCGTCTCCCACGTTGATCCCCATGGGCATGCCCCACTTGACCCAGACGGTGGTGCGTCCGCGCCGCTTATCGGAATTGTCCTGGATGTCATCGTGTACGAGTGAAAAGTTGTGTACCAGTTCAATGGCTGCCGCGGCGGGTAGCGCAAGTTGCCACGTCTCTTTCGCGCTGAGCGGAGCTCCGATGTTTACATCGGGCGAAGACGAAGCGGCAGTACATAACAATACCATCAGTGGGCGGATGCGTTTGCCGGTTGCTTCCGGTCCCGCTCCTTCTCCTGTCCAGCCCATGTGATAGGTCAACATCTCGTGGAAGGGTTTCGTACGCGGCGCGTCGAGGCGAGAAACCTGTTTCTGTAGTTCCTGCTCAATTTGAGAAAGAAGCGGTTTGATATCCATGGTTATGATCCTGTCCCAGTGTAGGAATTCACACCTTTGGTCCAGACCCAGTAGGTGAGTGCAAAGAGACCGATGCCGACCAGCGGCGAAAAGTATACCAAAGATGAAACTTCCTCGGGCCGCAGGAAAAGCTGGGAGGGATAGTACGCTACAAACCCAAGCGGGATGATGAACGTGAACGTGAAGCGGAACGCGCCATCGAAGATGTTCATTGGGTACGGGGCAAACTCGCGCAGCTTCCATGCCAGCCCCAGGACTGGGTACGCGTCCAAAACCCAGAAGGCTGCGCACCCCGCCAGGACCGTGATCGAGATCTGCACGAGCGAGGCGCTGAAAAGTGTCACCAGCAGAAGCGCGACTCGAGACAGAGTCCAGTCCAGGTCCAGTTGGATCGAGGCGTAGATCAGGATCACAACGCCTGCTGCCAGTTGGGTCAATCCCTTGAGATCGAACATCTCTGACATGTAGTAGAACATCATGTTGAGCGGACGGAAATAGTATTTCAGAAACGTACCCTGCTGGACGTGAAAACGGATCTGCCAGATGTGGTCGAACAGGATTTGCATCGGCGAGATGGCGATCATATAAAAACCGTAAATGAAGATCAATTGCATGAATGACCAGCCTGCCAGATCCGGGATGGACCGGAAGATCACCCAGAAGATGCCCAGGGTCGCGAGGCTCGAAAAGAACATGCCGATCGAGCTGATGATAAAGTCGGCGCGGTATTGCATGCGCGCTTTAATGTATTGGGTCTCGATGATGAAGTAAAGGCGTAGATAATCGATAAGCGAATGCATGATCAGCCTCCGCTGATTCGCAGGACTTTAATGGCCTGGTTGTAAAACAGGCGGGTAAGCCCGAACAAAGCAATGACCCAGAACACTTGAACGCCCAGCATCGGGATGAAGGTCTCCCAGCCTAAGTTGGGTTTCGCAACCATCGTGAGCGGAGTGTAGTAGATCGCCTGAAACGGAAGCCACAACAATATTTTCTGGATGACATCCGGAAAGAACTGCAATGGGATCAGCGCGCCCGAAAGTACGGTGACGACGATCTCTTTCGTGATGCTGAGACCCCAGACCGACTCGGTGTAAAAACAAATTAAGCCAACGAAGTAGTCAAAGCAAAAACTGAGCAGATACGCCAGGATCAGGCTGAAGGGAAAGATGATCAGACCGATCCCGAGTGGAATTTCGATGCGAAAGACGAAGATCAACATGAAGATCGTCGGGATCGTGATGGCGCTCAAACTCCTGAAAAAGAATCCAAGGCTTAGGAAGAGCTCATACAACTGTAGATCGATCGGCTTGACGAGGTAGGTTGCCACCGTACCCTCGCGAATCTCGAACGACATCTGCCAATCGACATAGGTTTTGAGCAGGATGAATACCGCACTGCCCAGCGCGACGTAAATGTAGGTCTCGTTGAAAGTCAGACCGCGCAGAGTTTCTCTGCCCTGATAAATACTGTGCCACAAAAAGTACGTGATGGACATGTAGATAATGTTGCCCGCAATGCTAAATAAAAAGCCGAAGCGGTAGACCAGCCCGACCATGTAGGAGCCGCGCATTACAGCTAGATAGGATCTCATTTCAATGCTCCATCATAAACCTTGCGTACCACGTTTTCCATGGAGATCTCGACGATGCGCACATCGTCCACGGCAAAATTGCTCATCACAAAATTCAACACATCGGAGAGCGGGGTGCGCGCCTGATCGATCGTGACATCGGTCCAGAACTCCTCGATCTCTGCAACAGAGATGCCGTGCTCTATGCCGAATTTCTCGGTGAGCTTGTCTGTCAGGGTTTGCAAGGTCGTGGGTGTGAAGTTGTCGATCTGCAGTTTCAGCGTTCGATAGGCGCCGAAGAGGGCATTGACGCGCTTAATGTCGCCATCATACAGGATCTTGCCCTTGTCGATGATAATGATGCGCTGGCACAACGCTTCGACATCGCCAAGGTCATGAGTCGTCAGGATAATGGTCGTGTTGTGCTCGCGGTTCAGTTCCTTGATCACCGAACGGATCTTTGCCTTGACCGAGATATCCAATCCAATCGTAGGTTCATCTAAAAACACAACCTGTGGATTGTGCAGGAACGACGCACTGATATCGCAGAGCATCCGCTGCCCGAGCGACAATGTCCGCACTTGCTGCGAGTAAAGCGCCTTCAGCCCGACCAGGTCGTTGAACATGTCCATGTGGCGGTCGAACATTTTTTGATCGACCTTGTAAATCTCTTTCAGGATCTTGAACGATTCGATCACCGGCAGATCCCACCAAAGCTGCGTGCGCTGGCCGAACACCACGCCCATGATCTGCGCCTGGCGGATGCGATTGTCGTAAGGCATGAGACCGTTCACTTGTAACGTGCCGCCGGTCGGCTTGAGGATGCCGGTCATCATTTTGATGGTGGTGGACTTTCCCGCGCCGTTGGGACCGATGTACCCGACGATCTCTCCCGGTTCGATATCGAACGAGATGCCTGCCACCGCGTCGACAGTTCGATAATCCCCTGAGAACAGGTCACGGAACGCGCCGCCCAGTCCTTCACGGCGATTGAGGATTTTGAATTGCTTTGTAAGATTTTGGATGTGAATAAGACTCATAAGATAAGCCTGGATGGGGGAGTTGGTCCACAGTACTGCTGCTCTTGTCGCCCAGTATTTTAGCACATCCATTCTATACGATGCAGAGCCGGATGTACCTGTCCAAGTGGACAGTTTTTATTGTGCACATCCCGAAGGTTGAGCGGCTTACATGGCGCTTCAGAGAAACCTTCGGGATGTTTTGCGCAAGGTGTTGTTAGAGAAGCTTGAAATCGCGCAGGCTCGTTTCCAGTTGCTCGGGAGATTGGAAATGAACGACTGCAAATCCCATCTTTTCCGCCTGATGAACATTTGGCAGAGAGTCGTCAATGAAGAGGCACTCCTGCGCGGGTCTTTGGATCTTATCGAGCATGATTTGATAGATCTCGGGGTCCGGCTTCACAAGACCCACCGCGCCCGAAATGACCATGTCATCGAGCAGATCGAAAAAGTGATATTTCCTGCGTGCACGCGGGAAGGTTTCTGCCGACCAGTTGCTTAATCCATACACCGGATATCCAGCCTGCTTGAGCTGTTTGAGGATGGCTACTGTTCCATCTACCGGTCCGATCACTGAATCGATCCAGTGATCGTAGTACGCCTGAAGGAGATGTGCGTAGTGAGGAAATTCCCTGGAAAGGACTGCAATGCCTTCTGCAAAGGGACGTCCCTTGTCCTGCTGTAGATTCCAATCTGCAAAATTGACTTCGTTAAGGAAGCGCTCCATGCTTTCCGGATCATTTGGGAAGAAACGTTGGTATAAATTTCTTGGATCCCACGTCAACAGGACATTGCCGAAATCGAAAATAATCGCTTTGATGGGTGAGTTCATGCGCCCGATTGTAGCATGACAAATTCATGGCGTTTATTTGGCTGGAAAGACATCGAGAACTGTGAAGTCGACCCAGAACAAGCCTTCTGTGTTTGGAATATTCCTGAGAAGTGCCTGACCAATTTCTCGGGGCGGATCTTTCAATTCCTGCCACCAGACCTTATCGGTGGAGTAGCCATACTGAAAGCCGACCGGCGCAGGCGCAAAGGCTTTCCCCCACTCGCTAAATTCGACTACCATCTGGTTGAATGATTCGAACTGCTGGCTGTCATCCACAAAGAAGATGCCTTCACGTTCGGTGGGTGGCATCCATTCCCTCTCCCAGTGCTTGAGGAACAATCGATAATCCGGGTTGTGCTTGCGGACTGCCGCGACCCAGCGTTTCGCTTCCTCATCGCTGATCGGCTGACCTTGCGGCCCGTTCGTAGATTTGTACCACTCCACATCGATCCCAAAGCCAACCACGCTGGGGTGATGCTTGTACTGGTTGAGCACAATGTCAATGAGTTTATCGACGCTGGCGTTGCCCGGTTCCACCTGCAGCCAGACCTCGAAGCCTTTTGCATCGAAGACGGTGAGGGCTTCCTCATTGTCATCTGCATACCCACAATGGATATTGGGATCATCCGTCTCACAGCCGAAGCTGAGATAGGTGCCTTCGCCATCCAGGATGCCAACGATCCAGATCGTAGCCGGTATGGCATTCGGGAACTTCGCCGCCATCTGCTCCCCAACCGATGCCCAATATTCCGCGCCGGGATTGTAAGGAGGTCCGTACGATGAATAGCGGAAGCCCGCGCCCAGATGGGATGGAGGAGTGGGAGTATTTGTGGGGGACGAAGGAGTAACTATAGAAGTGCAGCCTGCGAGAAGAAGAAAGATGGGCAGGATACGGAATGTTTTCATGGGTTACTCGATTTTCGCGATGGAAGGATCAATAATTGTACGAGATGGGTTTTCCTCATCTTCCGACCAATTTGTTGGATTGGCTTCGATGTAAAGATGAATATTGTTCCATTCGCGTTCATTGCGGATGATGTGCTCATAATAATTGGGTTGCCAGATTGCAGATTCGCCACCGCGCTTGGTGATTGTACGCGTGACTGATGATTTGTATTGCCGAATGATGGTTCCGATAGAACCTGAATGCGGTTTCCCGAATTGTTCGGTAGGGACACGCCATGGCGTGTCCCTACGTGCGGACGCATTTGCATCCGCACCATCGTTTATGACGATAATTCCATGCACATGATTTGGCATAATCACGTATGTGCCCAAATCTACGTTGGAGAAATGGTCGTGAACGGCGCGCCAACACTCGTCTGCGATTTTTCCGTAATTGGATAATTTCATTTCGCCATTGACGATCTCCCCAAACAGCCATTCTCTGTGATATGTGACAATCGTGATGAAATATCCACCCGGAGAGGTGTAATCGTATCCTTTCAGGCGGATGGATCGGCGATGATGCTTTTGTGGGTCGAATTTTGATGACATATTCCCCTACATCAATTTCCCTCGTAATTCATCCAACGTCCCTGTTCCCGTCGCGAACATCGTCACTTCAATCTGTCGCTGCGTCAGTTTCATCATCTCAACGACCTTCTCGGTCGAGACTGCCGCAGCCTTGAGGAATTGACCTGCCATGCCTCCCAGTGTCGCGCCGAGGGCGATGCACTTGGCTATGTCGAGCCCGTCCTTGATGCCGCCGCTGGCGAAGACTGTCATTTCAGGCACAGCTTTCCTGACGTTCAAAATTGAGTCGGCGGTTGGGATGCCCCAGCCGACAAAGGTCGCGGCGAGCTGGCGCGTGAACTCGTCGGGGGCGCGGTGCATCTCCACCTGGGACCAGCTGGTCCCGCCCGCGCCGGCCACGTCGATGGCAGCGACGCCGCAATCGACCAATAACCTGGCTGTCCGTTCCGAGATACCCCAGCCAACTTCCTTGGCGATCACGGGGACTTCCAATTTCTTACATACTTCTTCGATCTTCTTGCTTAGCTCTGCAAAATTTGTATCCCCTGCATCCTGGACTGCCTCCTGTAATGGGTTAAGATGGAGGATTAGCGCGTCTGCCCGGATCATATCCACGGCTTTGCGGCATTCGTCAATGCTATAGCCATAGTTCAATTGCACCGCGCCGACATTGGCGAAGAGCAGAATGTCGGGAGCAGCTTTGCGGGCAATGGAAAAGGTGGGAGTCTCTCTGGGATTTTCGAGCGCGGCGCGCTGGCTGCCGACGCCCATCGCGATCTTCATCTCCTGCGCGGCTTCGGCCAAACGCTGGTTGATCTCGCCCGCCTCCTCGGTCCCGCCGGTCATGGAACTGATCAGGATGGGAGCCGCTAATCGTTTGCGGAACAGGCTGAGGCTTGTGTCGACCCGGTCCAGGTCCAGTTCCGGCAGCGCTTCATGGACAAAATGATAGTTTTCGAGCCCTGTCGTCAGCGCGGAGCGGACGTCCTTTTCCAGATTGATCTTAATATGGTCTGATTTTCGCTGGTCAATTGGCGCAACTTTTGGCATGGGGTAGTGTTCCTGTGTTTGATACCTGGCTTGACACGGCCCTTAGACCGAGTACAAT
>DASTJG010000110.1:0-7687 GCA_035716785.1 Anaerolineales bacterium | reverse complement strand
TTGCCTTCATACCCCAGCTTCAGCGAGCCATCCGGTTTTTTGAGATCGATGACAAAACGATTCCAGGGGCGGCTGGGGTCGCCATGCCGACGGCTGAAGGACAGGGGCAGGTAGGCGTAACTCAGGCGGATCAAGTCCTCCCGGCCGCTCGCCTCTGCCCAGGCGTGCAGGTCGGGAATCGTTCCTTCCGCTGGTAGCTCGGAAAAGAATGTCTTGTTTTCCGCGAGGACTGTTGGATTGCGCACAGAGACAAACTCGATGAAATCCTGCACCTGGAATTTGTAGCCATCGGCAAAGATACCGCCGCGCATAACATTGAACATCACATTTGCAAAATGATGCGCGGTACAGAGTTGATCTGTGGACACTTGCAAGCCATCTGCGCTGGCAACGAGCTTTTCCAGATTCGAGTTGTTCAATGTGATGTCGAGCTCGAGAGCCTCTGCCAGCTCCGCTTTGTTCATGCGCAGTTTTTTTGACAAACTGACGATCGCAACGCTGTCCTGACTCACATCTGCGACAAGATGCCAGGATCGCTCCGCGCCCGGAGCCAGGTCCAGGGTGCTGTGCACAAAGTAGGCACAACGCCGGCCGCGCACTTCCATTTCCGATGTCAGTCCCAGCCCGGCGCGAAACGCATCCAGCTGGGCAGACGAGAGCAGATGGTTCACATGCTCTAGCCCCAACTGCATAACTGTGGTCGCCAGGAGCGATTCGCTGGGTTCCGCGAGATCGGTCAGGGTGGAGTTCAAGGCAAAGATGGCGAGACCCGTTTCCGGGTCCACCTCGCTGCGTTTGTAGGCATCCAGCAGAGGGCTAAATGTGTTTTGCGTCAGGGAGGTGATGTTGGCAGGCAGGATGTTCTGAATGCCGTCGAGGAACTCAACCTGACAGGGCGAGTCTCCTGAATTCAACAGCCAGCTTGTTTTAACGAACCCAAAGCGATCGCTGGTCCGCCAGGCATAGCGATAGGAGAGTCCCAGGCTGAAGTTGCGCTCTTCGAAAACAAGCGCGGTGCCGGATACATTCTTGTACAGGTTGCGTTCGATGCGGTAATTACCTTTATAACGCTCTGAGAAAGGTTCCCACAAACTTGTGCGTTCACCGCGCCTCACCAGCAGGATGGATTTGTGCCCCGTGTTTTCGCTGCTTTCGGTCAGCTTATCGTCTGTGTAGTAGGGAAAGAGAGCCTGTTCGGCACTGGCTCTCCCCGCCGATAGCCCACCGGTTGACGAGATGAAGAGCCAGTGATTCGAATAGCTGACAATACTCATGAAGAACGGCGGCAGTCCATCATAATTCTCGATCTTGTAAAACTTCCCGCCGAGCATGTCGACGAATTCCCCCCTGACTTCCTGTTCCGATCGCTGCTGGACTGTATCACCAATGAAAATCTGAGTTGACTTCTGGTTCATCGCTGGAGGCTCCTGTGTAAGTGATTGCAACCCGGATTTCATTCTTGGCGTAATTGAAATCTTGTGAAATAGTGAAGATCAAAACCCGTTCTTCTTGATCACACGTTTGTACCACTTGGCGCTGTCTTTCAGCGCGCGCTTCTGTGTTTCATAATCCACCCAAACAATGCCGAAGCGTTGGGAATAGCCATGTGACCACTCGAAGTTATCTAGAAGGGACCAGAGGAAGTACCCTGCCAGTGGTACTCCAGCTTGAATAGCGCGGTGCATGGCGACGAAGTGTGTCCGTAAATAGTTTGTGCGGTGCTCGTCATGAACATCACCTTTTTCATCAGGCGGGGTGGAGTAACTTGCACCGTTCTCTGTGACATAAAGTTTGAGCGGCTGGTAATTGAAATATACACGTGCCAATACCCCCATGAGTCCGTCTGGATGATTCTCCCAGCCCATCTCGGTCCAGTGCTCAGGTGTTTGCGGATGTGAGAAAACGATTTGTGGGTCGTTATCCGGGCCGTCGGCGCGGCGGACGTGGCGGGAATAGTAATTGAGTCCGATAAAATCGGTCGGCGTGGAAATCACCTCCATGTCACCCGGTTGGACAAAGTCCAGGCCGTTCGGCAGCGCGCCCATCTTCGTAAAATCGTCGATCTTGTCGGATGGATAGCCGCGCCCATAAATGGGATCTGCAAACCAGCGGAACCATAGCCCTTCATCCTTGCGGACCTCCTCGCGATCTGCGCGGCTGTTGGATGCGGCTACGTTCCAGGCGATGTTCAGTGTGATCCCGACCTCGGCCCCGGCGCTGTTACTTCGAATAACCGGGATCGCCTGCCCGTGCGAGAGCAGCAGGTGGTGCGCAGCGCGCACGCCCAGCTTGTAATCCGTCAGTCCGGGCGCATGGACGCCGGAACCATATCCCATCCACGCCACGACAGAGGGTTCGTTATGGGTGATCCAGTTCTTGACGCGGTCACCGAGGGTGCGGGTGATCGCATCGGTATATTCGATGAACGCCTCTGCGGTAGAACGTGCGGGCCAGCCGCCTTCCTCTTCCAGCTTTTGCGGCAGATCCCAGTGATCGAGCGTCACAAAGGGAGTAATACCGGCGTTCAGCAAACCGTCTACCAGCTTGCTGTAGAAATCGAGTCCTTTTTTGTTGACCTTGCCGCGCCCATTCGGGAGAATGCGCGGCCACGACGTAGAAAAGCGGTATGCTTTTAAACCAATCTTTTTCATCAAGCCGATGTCTTTTTTCCAGAGCCGATAATGATCATCTGCGACATCGCCTGTGTCGTTGTTTCTGATCTTTCCGGGGGTGTGTGTGAAGCGATCCCAGGTGGATTCGCCCTTGCCGTGCTGGTTCCAGGCACCCTCGATCTGATACGAGGCGGTTGCCGCGCCCCACAGGAAATTTTCAGGAAAAGTAACCTTGTTTGCCAGTGAATATTGTGTCCTTTTATTTTAAGTAACTCACCTTACGCAGAATGTCCCGAAGGCGTCGCCGTGGCGACATTTCCCTTGAAAAACCTTGTTGATCGATCCAAACCTCACCTGCGCCCGGGGCAGATGTGTGTGTGATTTTTGAATTGCGTTAGCAATTCATGGCAAATCATGCAAGTGTCGGGACGGTGCATAACATCAGTTAAGTAATTTGCCCGCTGATTATACGCGCGTCTTCCAGTGTGGAGGAGTAGTTGACTAGACTAACTTCCCAGGTTTCTGAATGTGTTACCGATTCCCCCGGTTTCAATAAGGCCAAGGGCCCAAGCGCCTCGAATTCAAGACATACATCTCTGACATACACTTCCACGTTGCAATTCATGTCAGGATATTTGTTGGCGCGCTCCACGGGAAATCGTTTGACGAATAAAGCACTGTCCAGGAGATACGCCATCCACCCATGCGAGTTGTAATTGCCGACCTTGAATGCCTGCTCGGAGGCGCGCCCATGGATCAAGATCAGATCGTCATGCAGCTCTAGTCGTTGATCGTTCACTTGTGAGTATGGCCAGAGGACCAGGTTACGATTTGGCTGCAAGCCTTCTTTGGCAGATAGGGGCAGGATCGCCATGCCCCCCATGCGCAGCTGCGTGATGCCCCAGGGCGCCAGCTCGATCGGTTCATTCCCATGCCAGGTGACGCGATGGGTCAGCAGGACACGGTTCTTTTCCAGATTGAAGGATATCTCTTTCTCCAAACCTGAAGCATCGACACTACCTCGTAAAATAACCGCATCTTTTTCAGCAAGCACCTTTAAATCATCTTCCGGGCAGATGTAAAAAGAATCCTCTGGCGCGATCCACAGGCGGTGACCGCCGCGTAAATGGAATTCGCCGTGTGGTGTTGTCCAATGGATATCGGGAGTCTCTGCGAGTAAATTGCCTTCGACGCCCTTTGCGTACAAACCGATGATGCGCGGACCGGTGGTCGTCAGATAATCGACGCGCAGGAGATCATTTTCAAGAAAGGCACGCGGAAGCAGGGACGTGTCCATGATTATCCCAGCGTAACTTTAACCTGCACCATGGTTGCACCTTTGTCTGTCCGGATCAGATTCCCTTCGGCCTGCCCGCCGTGTACCGTGATCTTTGCCACGCCTTTGGAGACGTGCTCCGGGTTGTTCACTGTGATCAGATAGGTCACGCCGCGATATTTACGCGTCGCCCTGAATCCATTCCACTGCGACGGGATGCACGGGTCGACGCGCAGCCCATCGTATTCGGCGCGGATGCCGAGGATCCATTGCGTGCCGGCCTGGTACATCCAGGAGGCGGTACCGGAGAGCCAGGAATTGCGCGCCAGCCCGAACTGCGGATGTTCGTCGCCCAAAATGTTTTGCGGGTAGACATATGGCTCGCTCTCGTAGAGATCGATCATATCGTTCCTGCCGGCCGGGTTGATCTGCGAGTAATACTCGTAAGCGCGGTCGCCGTTGCCAAGGATGGTCTCCGCGATCATCGCCCAGGGATTGGGGTGCAGGAAGATGCCACAATTCTCCTTCGCACCCGGCGGATAGGTAGTGATGCCTCCGTAGCGCGGGTCGAAGCCGTTGTAGCCCGGCGTGGAAAGCTTGATGCCGTACTTTGTGTTGAGATGATTGTAGACTGAATCCATGGCATGGCGGGCGCGCTCCGGGGAGGCGAAGCCCGAAAGCACCGCCCAGGATTGTCCGTTGAGGTGGATCTTGCCATACTGATTCTCGTGCGAACCGACCGGCGTGCCGTCGTGGTCGAAGTACATCACGTACCACTCGCCATCCCAGGCGTGCTGCTCGACGCGCTCTTGCATTTCGGCGTGCGCCTTGCGCCATTCGTCAGCTTCCTCTTTTTTGCCAAGGTAATCGAGCAGAACGATGAACTCATTCAAGGCGCGCCCGTACAAGTGAGCGGAGAAAAGTGACTCCGCTCCTTTGGCAAGGTTGATCGTGTCATTCCAGTCCGCGAAGCCGAGCAGGGGCAGACCGTGCTGGCCGCGGTCGCCGCGGGTGAAGATCAACGCGCGTCGAATGTGATTTAGCACAGAGGCCGTCTCGAGCGGTTGGCCTTCCTTGTCTTTCTCGTAGAATGGAACGCGTTCGTCCAGAAACGCGACATCGCCAGTTTCCTTAATGTATGCCGTGATGCCGAAGATGCTCCAGAGATGATCGTCGCTGTAGTAGTGCGGACGATCCTCGCGCTCGATCGAGTCGCCGACGCTGCCTTCCATCGTCAGCGGATTGAACTGATGGAGTGCGGAGCCATTTTGCAACTGGAAAGAGAGCAAGGTTTTCAGGAACTCTTTGGCATTCTGAGGAATATTCGCCATCACACCCAGAATATCCTGTGAGGAGTCGCGGATGCCGATGCCGCGCGCACCCAGCCCAAGCTGGTAGTACGAAAGGTAGCGCGACCACTGGCGCGTGATGAAGCACTGGTGCGGGTTGTGCACGTTGAGAATAGCGTTCATCGCCGGGTCAGGCGTTTCGACCTGCAGCGTGGAGAGATACTCGTCCCAGAATTTTTTCATTTCTGCCAGGGCATCATCCACGGACTTTGGATCCCGGTAGGTTTCGATGCTTTGCCTGGCCGCCTCAAGGTTGACTTCCTGTCCCAACTGTGTGATGAGACGTTTCGTCTCGCCGGGCTGCAGTGTGCCGAGGTGATGCAGGAGCGCCGCGATGTTGTCGCCGCGCAAGGCTTCGGTGTTGGAAAGCTCCGCGCTTTGCAGGCTGACAGGATTTGCCCACGTGCCATATTCATTATTCCCGAGGAATTTTTTGCGGTCTGTCTCGAAGGACGAGGCAGGCAGGTTCGAAGTGAAATAGTTAACCTTGATGTCCCGGAACATGAACGGATACTGGATGAGCACTGTGCAATCCCCATCCTTCACCACTTTCGATGTCATGGTCTGCGGGATCCAATCGGCGTTGGTGAACTGCTTGAGCGCGTCGGGGTGCGTGTATTCCAGCACAGGAATGGCGTCCACTTCGAGCGGCTCGGCGCTGAGGTTGGTGATCTTGATGTCGCGCACTTCCACGGCGGCATTGTTTGGGACGAAGATCGTCACTTCGGTGCGAAGCTCATGAAACTCACTGATGATACGCGTGTAGTTGAGACCAACATGGCACTCATATTTGTCATAGTAATCCAATGTGGGTACAAAGAAAGGAGAAAAGACTTTGTAGACGTTCGGCAACTTGATGCGGAGATATAAAGTCTCACCCTTGAACTCCGATGACGGCATCTGCTGGATGTACTTCGTGATGCGATTGAAGGTTGGATCGTTCTTGCAGATCAGTGCGCCGCCAGTGTGATCTACGAAGCCGCCGAATTGCAGCGTGCCAATGTAATTGATCCACTTGGTGGGTGTGCGTGGATCGGTGATCACGTATTCACGATTGGGGTCGTCGAAGTAGCCGTAGTTCATAGTCTTCTCTCTTTAGCCTTGCGAAGGCTTGTCCTGAGGGCAAAGCCCGAAGGATCTCCTTCGCAAGACTTTTCATGTCATTATCCGACAACAGCACTGACCTTTACTGTTTTGGTATCCTTGTTTGGCAGTGGGATGACGGTTCCAGGAATGGACTTGCCATCTACTTCGAGCGAGACATTATTTCCCGGGCCCGCGCGCTTGACGGAGATCTCGTAGCGGACTCCCCGGAAGTTGCGCGCCACGTCGAAACTCTTCCAATCTGACGGGAAGACCGGCTTCACTTCCAATCCCTCGAAGGCGGGACGGATACCCAGGATGTGCTGGGTAATTGCCACATAGTTCCATGCCGCGGCGCCGGTGAGCCAGGAGTTCTTGGCTTCGCCTGGTTTGACGGCTTCCTTGCCCGCGATCATTTGGGCGTAGACATATGGCTCGCAGCGATGCACCTCGCTGATCCCCTCACGTGCCGAGGGGTTGGTGCGGGTGTAGTAGTCGAAGGCCTTGTCGCCGCGCCCGGTCACCGTTTCGGCGATCATGACCCAGGGATTGTTATGACAGAAGATGCCCGCGTTTTCCTTGTAGCCAGCCGGATAAGAGGAGATTTCGCCCAAATGTAGATAGTACTTACTGAACCCAGGGTTATGCAGTACGAGTCCATGCGGGGTGCCAAGGTACTTCTCCACCGAATCGAGTGCTTTGACCGCTTTGCCGTTTTCCACGCCCAACCCGGCCATCACGCAGATACCCTGCGGTTCGATGAAGATCCGTCCCTCCACATTTTCCTTGGAGCCCAGTGCTTTGCCATAATCATCGTAAGCACGCTGGAACCATTCGCCATCCCAGCCCGCGTCCCAGACGATCTTTTCCATCTCGGCGGCGGCGGTTTGGACCCGCTTCACTTCGGTCTGATCGTTGCAGTGTTTGGCAATGCCTTCCATTTCATTGCATGCCAGCACGAACAACCCGGCGATGAACACGCTTTCTGCCACCTTGCCGTCCTTGCTGGTGGTGGTCTGGAAGGATTGACCGGGCGTATCCGAGAAACAGTTCAGGTTCAGGCAGTCGTTCCAGTCGGCGCGGCCGATGAGCGGAAGCTTGTGGGGTCCGGGACGGTCGAGGGTGTATTGCAGGGCGCGCTGCAAATGCTCGTACAGCGGACTCTCCGTTCCGTCTTCGTTCTCGTATTGCACCTGCTCATCGAGAATCGACCAGTCGCCGCTCTCTCTGAGATACGCGGAGACTGCCAGCACCAGCCAGAGCGGATCGTCGTTGAAGCCGGAGCCAACGTCATGATTGCCGCGCTTGGTCAGCGGTTGATATTGATGGAACGCGCCACCGTTCTTGAGTTGTGTGGCAGCGATGTC
>DASTJG010000109.1:0-4268 GCA_035716785.1 Anaerolineales bacterium | reverse complement strand
GACTCCCCAGCGTCAAGTGCACGCTGTGTTGGGCGGCATTGGTTGCAAGTAATTTTTCTGTATTTACTCGTCTCAATCCTGAGCCTTTTATTATTTAGACTCAATCAGATCCTGCAAAAGACCATAGTTCATTCATCAAAGTGCCACCATTTTACTTTTTCCATACGATCTTCAGGCTTGCGTTCAAGCCTTAATTTCAATAACTCAATCTCTGCTCGTATCTGCTCTTCAGCTCCATAGCCATAATTTTCTGCAAGAATTTCTTCTAACCGCGAGATAGCCAACTTCAAGTGTTTCTCCCAATCCTCAGTCCATACAAATATATGCCCTAACAATACGAGGATTGAAACGGCTGCTCGAATTTCATCCGCCCTGGCTCCTGGATCGTCATCACCCAATTCTTGACTTATTGTTTTCTCAACATACTCTGCAAGTCCAGTAGCATCCATCATATGCATGAACCAGTCAGCGGCAATATCATTATCCCAAGGCTTGGTTCCCCAACCTCCCATATGACTTTACCTCCTTATTCTGATTTTGATAGTATTGTTCCTGACATCGCCGCCCAACGGCTTGCGTTACCCGCGGGTGGGTGGGACGAGATAACGCCATTTTGCCGGAACCAGCTTGAGCCACGCAAACTGCTTGAAAACGCGGCGCCTCCCACCCGTCGGGTGCACGCTGTGTTGGGCCGCCTCCTGGTCGGCGTCAGTGGTGGCCGGGCGGGGACCAGGTGTTGGAATAGAAAAAACTCGAAGCTAGAAAATGCACGTACATCGGTGAGAATCCAACGAGTCCACTAGTATCATGAGGGAGGACGTAGTAGATCGCCCGCAGGCAAGCCTAGGATATCTATGTCTATTGTTGTGATCGAACCAAGAAAACCATTTTCTCAACAGTCTCAATTACGATTTCTGGCTGGAAGAACTGTAGGTAGTGGTCGCCATCTTCAACTATGATGTGAGTGCTGTTGGTAGATAGACTTGCCAATTCATCCTGTATTTTGCCCCAGGTGGGGTCAGTGCCGGCGGTCAAGACAATCAGTGGTAAATCGCCGAGAGATTGAAGTGGTGTTGACTTAGTTTCTTCTATACGGTTTGCTTTTTCTTCATTCAATACGGCTCGACAATAATGGGTGCGGTTCCGATTAGCTAGGTCGGCTTGGTATAAAGGTTCAGTTAAGGGATACCGTCCACGCTCAGATGTCATCAATCCAAGTGGGCTGGATAGACTAGTTTCTCCGAACAGACGAGTGATTCCAATTGCAGTCATCATCTGACAATATTTCCATCCTAGATCATCAAAGAATACTTGGGTAGGATTAAAAGGGTAAATTAGATAGTAGTTTTCCGTCACAGCATCCAACAGAACCATGCCAACAACTTCCTCTGGATATTGAGAGGCAAAATTCCTTACGTGAAGCCCACCTGATGAATGTCCGACCAGTACATAAGGTCCATCGATACCTGCGTTGTGCAATAGGGTGTAAAGGCTTTGTGCGACTCGCAGACTTGGCCTTGGTTGATCTGTGGGATCAGGATCGCTCCAACCGAAGCCAGCGCGATCATAAGAACAAACCCGGGTAGTGATTGCCATTCGTTCTTGAACGAGCGACCATGCAATGACACCCTTACCTCCTGACCCTGCCTCAAGCACCACTGTTGGGCTTCCCTCGCCGATACAATAAACATGCAGGCGATAACCGCCTACATCTACTAACTGACCAGGTGGGGGATATAGTTCGTGGTCTCGTGAAGTAGCCAAGCTCTGATACACAGCTCCGATTATGCCCAGTGTGGTGATAAATATCGCACCTCGAAGCAATAGCTTCATGCAACCTCTACCCTTGGAAAACTCTGTGAATTTCGTGAAGACTGTTTTCATACGTGTTTCCAATATGTGTAAAAATGTTCAGCTCATTTATCTATGAACAAGTAGGTGAACGTCATCGTTCTTTGCAGGAATGATCGTGGTCTGCTTGGATCAGACTATTTGTTGGCGTGTTGATGGACTGGTAAGAATATCAATGAATTTATGCATAAAGCTTGGATCCTTTCTATTCAAACACTTGTACTCTTGGTAGATTTGACAGGGATTTTATTGTAAAGTTTCAACATACACACCCCTCCTGAGATTGGTATACCCGCTCGAGAATCTAACCCATGAAATTGGTGTTGGTCTCCATGTCTGCCTATCCAAGCACTCATAAATCCTACTTCAAACAAGAATTGACTTGACTATGGCGGCCCAACGGTCTGCGTTACCCGCTGGTGGGTGGGACGAGGGGACGCCGCTTTGGCGGAACCAACTCCGAGCCGAGAAACCTGCCAAAAAACGCGGTGACTCCCACCCGTCGGGTGCACGCTGTGTTGGGTGCGCTCTAAGAAGGTAACGGCTCACGGTGTTTCAACCATAAGGCTGGAATTTCTTTTGCAGACAATGCAACAATACCACCGACGATCGCACAGGTTGTGTCAACATCGCCAAACCCTTTTGCTGTTAACCACAGGGCTTGTTCAAAATCATCTAAATTGTGAGCAGAGCACCACAAGCAAAATGGAACAGTATCCTGGCAAGCTACTTCATTACCTGTACCCAATTTTTGCCTGGCGGTATTAATGTCATCCGACGTGATCTGCATAGCAAGTTGAATACGCTCTTTTGTTATGCTGTCAGGCACATAAGGCAATACTTCTTTGAGAAAATCATTTCCCTTGGGGAAGGAATCGTTAGCGGCGATTGCCGCAGAAACAGCAACCGCGATTGCTCCTGCTTGCCCTTCAACGTGCGCATGGGTAACAACGGCCGATAATTGAGCCTGTTCTGTGGCTTGCTTTAGATCATTGAAGAAATATCCACCAATAGGAGCAACTCTCATGGCTGAACCATTTCCAAATGAGCCGCTGCCAAACAAACGAGGGGAAAGAACGCGCCAATTGCCACCCGTGGATATTTGAGTAAGCAAGCGCATGGCACCACCTGCATAACCGCGATGGGGTTCTTGGGTAAATCGGCGCGCGAATGCTTGAGCTAAGGCATCTTGATCGATGCAACCATATTTTTCTAGCACTTCAACGATAGATAGTGCCATGTGAGTATCATCTGTCCATCTCCAAGTTCCAGAAGGCAATTGGGATGACGTCGTTTCGTAGGGAGAAATTCTAAAAAATAATTCCCCAAAAGCATCGCCGACAGATAATCCTTCCAGGCTTCGTTTTGCCTTAGCAAGTGAAATGTTTTTCTCCATCGAAATCCTTTACTTAGGACATGCGCACCCAACGGATTGCGTTAGCGGCTTGGTGGGGGAACCAGCCAACGAAACGGAAAAAAGCAATCGCCGAGACAGCGGTTCTAGCGCGGCGCGTACCACCAAGTCCGCTGCACGCCGTGTTGGGCGGTGTGTGGTTGTGCCAGACTGTTTCGCTTGTAAAAGACCTTCAAACCCAAGCCTGCCTTGAGCGAAGCAAATTTGTCAGACCGACATCACCCCAATATTATTGCGGGTGTATGTGGGGATCTATTCAGTTGGCGAACAAGGGGACCATGCCCATGAGTTCGTTATCGCATCATACAGTGTTTCCAGTTGGTCGCCTGCTGCTTTATTCTCCGAGAGAGTTGGCATGAACGCGAGGACGTAGAGAGTCTGCTCACGCACGACGTAAACCCTGCGCTGAAGGTCCTGACCCGGCATACCGTCCAGCACCACCGCCGCTTCGCCATCTAGCGTCACAAACGAACGAGCGACACTCGGGATGCCCGCGGCTGTCATGTCCTGATCGGCAATCACCTCGGCGGTGCGATCAAAGGCATCGCTTTTCTCAAGCCAGAAGAGCCCTCTCAGATCGGAGCCTGGAAGTTCGGGACCGACGATTTCCACCGTGTCTTCGTAGGAAACTTGTGTATATCCCTGCGGATAGGAGAAGCAGAGACCGAGCTGATCGCTTACGAACCACTGTGCTGTGTCGTTCACAGTTGTTTGGACAGGCGTACTTTCGAGCACTTGTGGAGTGGGAGTGAAAACCTCAGCAACAGCCGTGTTGGATTGTGGTGTTTCGTTTGCACATGCGCTTAATACAAACGTGACCATTACGATGAGCATGAAACAAATGAATCTCTTCATGGTCTTTTCCTTTCTTCCATATGGAAGGCTAGACCAATGCGTACTTTATGGTTCTGTCAGAGAATTAACCTGTTCGTTTACTGTACAAAATCATTGTACAGTAAACGAACATAAGAATAAATAAGTTCCAAGTCAAAGCGCCCAACGG
>DASTJG010000108.1:0-9089 GCA_035716785.1 Anaerolineales bacterium | reverse complement strand
GAGATTTGGATTGTGGACGGATCAACGCCGACAGGTTCACCGGCCGCGTTCGTTACCGAAACATAGACTGTGACATTTGGAAATTTCGAATTATCAACCTGTGTGATCCGGATCTGCGGCGCTTCCTCTTGCGCGGAAACGGCTGTGAACGGCCAGGCGAAGACCGCAACCAACAGGAGAGTTGTAACGATATAGTTTAATTTGCGCACGGTTACCTCCTTTCGTGGTAAACCATTTCCGTATTTCCCATACGGATTTTTTGACCGTCTGCCAATTGCACGCGTTCTATCTTACGGTTGTTAATGAAGGTCCCCGAGAGACTCATGTCTTTCAAATTAAAGGCCATTCCATCACCAGTCAGCATGGCATGTTGAGGGGCAATATCGGGATCAGGCAGCACGATCTCGGATTTCAAAGGTGAGCTTCCAATGGCAACGGAAGGAAAGCCCTTGGCCAGGAATTTGTCGAGCATAAATTCCGTGCCTTTGAGCTTGCCTGATTTGACTTCGAGCCAGGCCTTGGAAAGCAGCACCGCGATGAGGGAGATGAACGCGCCTATACAAGCACCAAGCAAAACCAACCCCACCATCTTCCCAGTCGCGAGATCGGTTCCAAACTGGATTCTGGCAAATTCAAGCAAGGTGCCGCCAATTGCACCACCAATGAACCCGCCTAGCATTCCTTTCCAGGCCTGAGTTCTTCCCACCATACCCTCTGCCAACCCGATCAGCAAACCGAAAATTCCCAGACCGAGCGCGCGCCCGAGAATCCCTGCGCCAACCGATTGGAATAAGAACTCGCTCAACATCAAGCCAATTGCACCGGCAAGTAGTCCCAGCAAGCCACTAAAAAGACCCGATTTAATGGCTTGTACGGGATTACGTGTCAATGCGCCTTCGGTGAGTCCGACAAACAGCCCGATGAGCAAACCGATCAACGCACCCACGATGGCCAGATTCATCGAGAAAATCCCTGTGAAGGACAGACCGAGCCAGTCGCTAATTGCCGAGCCGATCAACCCACCAATCGCTCCCAGGATCGCATAGTAGTACGAACGCATACGTCTATTCATTGTAAGGACCTCCTTCAGATTCAGATCCAGCTTTCTGGTAATTTTGCCAGCGGACGATACTGCGTCCATTGGCTCCGTCCATTTCATAAAAACCAAAATAACGCGTGGGATCAAAAACCCCGTCGGTCTGACGAATAAAGAATCCGGCTACCGATGAGAATGGCTCCACAACCAGGGCAACCTGCCAGGGCTCCGGAAAAAAATTGTGATGTAAAAAAGTATCATAATGGGAAAGAAAAACACCCATGCGTGGATGCGTATGAAACCATCCAACGATTTTTTCCCCCGCAAAACGCTTGTCGATCTGGGCATGAAAATCAATAATGGTATCCTGCGTAAATGTCAAATAGACAGCGCCCTGCTTGGTATACCGTGCCGGCAGCACGTGATTGACAATGATATATTGTTCGCCTGTCTGATCCTGATACCACTGACCAACCAATGCGCCGCCCACTTCCACCTCCGCGCTGCACGCATGGACACAGACACGGATATAGGCCGGTCGTGTCACAAAGACGGCCACATTCGGCTTGAGTCCGTTGCGATCGTACGGTGAATCCCAGCGCTGGGCAAGCTCCAGCGGCGGAGTCGCAGTTTCAGGTTTGGACGATTCAGGTGGTGCAATACGGATATTCAATCCAGGCATAAGTTTCTCTTGGGAATGAGGATTACGCTAAAAAGGAAGGAGCTACGCGGGCCACCCTGGTTTCCCAAGGCGGCCCGTGTATGGTTGCTGGTGCTACCCCGCAGTCACGTCGGCGGTCATCATCAGGCGATCGCCTTCAGGGACTCCGGCTTGTGACAGGGTCTCGTCTTCTTTCAATTCACGACCCAGCGCCTTGCTGTCCAAACGATAGGACATCGGGCGTCCATCAGGACCGGTGACCGGGAGCTCAAGCGAAGTCGTCAGCTCAGGGAGCAACTCCTTCACAGGTACCTCAGCGGGCACCTCAGCATTGCGGCTACCTCCAGAGGGAAGCACAATCGTAACGGGAATATCTGCCATTTTTCAAACTCCTTTCTGAGAGTGGTTGTGGCGCCGGTGGTTGAGTAGAGCAGTGATCTTCTGCTCGTATCGAAATCCAGCACCACACAAGCACGAACAAGGAACATTTCGCTTTTGCATGCAACGCGCACAGGTTATCGCAAATGAATCTTGGGTTTCTTCTTTGGAGGTGTTGCTGGGGCTTCAGGTTTAAGCTTCACTTGCGGTTTTGGTTTGCTTGGTACAGATTCGGAATCCGTGGTGGTCAGCTTGACGCGTTCCGGTCTTAACAACTCACGGTGGTCCACCGGGAAATAATTGGGGCGGGTCTTGCGAAACTCGCGTGACCAGCGTGCAGCTTCCGCATCCCAGGGGAACGGCGGCTTGGTAGGATCATCATGAAAATTCTTCCACTGCAGCATTTCGCCCAGCATCACAACGAGACGATCCAGAGACCGGCTGGCTGCCCACCAGGCGGCGTCGATACACACGCTGCCGTTGAGGTGATTGATGTTGGGATGCCAGATCGGCGTCAACCATTTCATACCCGGCCAGCGCTGTGGATATTGATTGTGTAAATAGATCTCCACCTGGTGATGCTCGCCAAATTTCGGGTTGCCCTGACGATCGACGGCCACGATGCTCTTACATTTGAATGTAACAATATAACGTTCGGGCGGCAGGTTCGGATTTGTGGTCATCGCCTTGAAGGAGATCAGATCACTGCGTGCATCCAGCTCGCGCATCAGTTCATAGTCGCCGCGCAGACGCCGCATACGCGGGGTCTCAGCGACAGACATGCCTCCACCTGCCGTAATATCAGCAGTGATCATCAGACGATCATTATCCGGGACACTGGCAGCAGCTAACGTCTCAGCATCCTTGAGCTCGCGGCCGAGCGCTTTGCTGTCCATGCGATAGGCCATCGGACGGCCATCGGGACCAACGGTTGGCAGTTTCAGCATGGAGGTCAGTTCGGTCATCAGATCATGAACCGGTACATCATCGGGTACTTCAGCGGTTCGAGCCCCGCCGCTTGGCAAAACAAAAGTGATATTAAGATCAGACATGGTCGAAGCCTCCCGTTATGTATTTAGGTGCGGCACCTGGCATACGCCGGTGATCGCCCAGCAATCTGCGTGATGTAGTGTATGGCAAACTTCGCATTCTTTAACTCCGCGTGGATCATTACGAATGACAGGATCCAGACAATATGGACAACGATGTTCTTCGACCAATGCAAGCTGGATGGTGGGTTTGCGTTGAAAGAGGCGTCTTTTCTTCGGCCGCACGACCGGCTCTTTGACTCGCTTTACGCGCGGTCGCGTATTCGAGCGCAGCCTTGGCTGCGGACTGGGCGTCAGGCGGGCAGAACCGTTGTTGGATCGGACATGCGCCCGCCCGTTTGACGAGACCCTTCGGCTTCGTGAGGTGCGCGGCGCCGGTGAAACCTCATACATCGGCATCGCCTCAACGGGTTCATGCATAGGCTCAGGAGCATATATAGTAGGAGAATAGGTAGCAGTAGTAGTACGGCGGCGCCAGGCCTGCATGGATAAGATGGTCATCACCAACGTCACTGCGAGATGTGCTGAGTCGGCCCAATCCAATGCGCTGAAGTCGAACAAAACGCGCGACCCAAGTCCCAGGGCACCAATTTGGTTGAAGAAGTTGCTATCGAACTTCACCTCGCGAAGCTGCTCCGCGAACTTTTCTTCAAACAGGATGGGACCAATACCGAGTACCCAATGAGTGAGTGCACCGATCAGATACATCCCGATCACTGCGATCAGGATCGCGATGGAGTAGCGAACGAAACCATCTCGATTGCGCAGGAAAATCCTTGCTCCAAAACCGGCGATCAATCCGATACTCGCATCCGCAAAAAATGTGGATGGCAGAAGGGGGAAGTCGGGTCCCTGCTTGAACCAGACAACGATCCACAACACTGCCGCACCGACCAACAACAGGAGCAAAACCAGTTTGCGAAACAGACTATCTGACCCTCGCGCAGTTTGTGGAATATCCATAGTGCCCATTGAACTCATCGTCGCCGCACGCATTGCCATGATCTATCGTCCTAGATCTTACAAACTTTCACCTGGCCGCGGCCCAATTTTTGCTTGATCTGAAGAGGGCCTTCTACGCTCGTAGGTGCCAGGGGCGTGGAAATTGCTTCTACACCTTTATTTGGATTATCTGCTTTTTTTACGTTTTTTTTGAGCTTGATCTTTCCAGCTTCAGGTTTTACCTTGACTGGGGTTGCCTTTTGAGAAGCATCCTCCTTGAGGCGGATCCGGCCGTGAGTGGAACCGACAGTCGTGGAGGTAGCTGAAGTTGGACTCGGGATGCTGCCTTTGAGGCGAATGCGCTCGCGGACCTGGATCTTTTCCGGTTCGCTCCGGTCGAAGTGGCGGAAATGCAGTGCTTCCGGCAGATCACCTGTTAGTTCATAAAAACGATATTCCAGCCCATTTTGCGCGCGCAGGATATGCAGTGCAGGCACACCAATGCTGCTCAAGGTGCGATGCAGGAAATTTTCTTCTCCTGTGATCACATGTGTGAACTGGGCATCGCGCAGGATTCCGCAGGTTGGACAATGACCTGCTTCAAACGTGATTTCGCTCATGGGCTTTAAAACCTGCTCCATGCTGTGGCATTTTGGGCATTCGAGCGAGGTCACCAACTCCTGATCGAGCTCGATCACCGCATGTTCCCCCAGGTCAGCCCGCGCGATCCGGAGCAGATCCTGAAGGGTCGTCCGTTCGGCGCGCGCCGGCAGTTCAGTCACTTCCCCATAGGTCCAGTGACTCTCGCATTCCTCGCGCGGCACATAGGCAGTGGTATGCATCACGTTCGTCAAGCCATTGAAGTGCGTTACTTTGCCTGGCTCGATCGGCATATCATGAATAAGCTTGAGTGCTTCCTGTGACTGCATGCCGCCAATGATCGAGGCGATCGTCGGTGTGGTGGGAACTTTTCCCAGCAAAACATTTTGCCGTGCCAGCAGTTGGCAGGAATAGCGTAACGAGAGGTCACGCAGAGCCGCTTCGGTAAGCGTGCATTCGTAACAGGCGCCTTCTCCAGGTTTGAATACGCGCATCAAACCGAGGAGTTCCTGGATGGCCCCGTCGACCCAGGGTTTGTTCATCCAGTAACAGAAGCGATTGACAGCCAGCCGCGCCTCGCGGTTATCCAAACAACCGATAATGGCATCCATCCGGCGGATAATCCCCAGTCCCAGATCGGTGGTCACATCCGCGTTGAGATACTGGATGTGCACATTCGGATTGATGGATTTTGCGCGTGCAGCCACCACTTCCGCTTTGCTGCGATTGTTATCGGATTCACGGAACAACACCGAGCGGCTGAGATTGGCAGCTTCGATCTTGTCGAAATCGATGATGAAAATGTACCCCACACCCATCAGAGCCAGGTTCTTGATGACCTCATTCCCGAGCGCGCCAGCTCCTACAACGAGCACTTTGGCATTCTGCACCTTCTCACGCTCCCACCAGGAAATAAACTCAAACGTACCCAGGCGGTCTTTTTGCAGGTTCGGGATGTGAATCGGCTTTTCGGGCGACACCGGGATCCGGCGTGGTCCCGTCATCGGCTCGTTCGCCGCGGAACGGGAGTTCGAACCATCGACTGCATCCCTGGCCAATTCCTTTGCCTGGGCAATGTTCGACTCATCGATCTTGCGAGCGAACCACCCTACATTGGGCCGGGATTCGATCAGATGGTTTTCTTCCAGGGATTTTAGCGCCTCACGCAGGGTTGCGCGGCTGATCCCCAATTGGTTCATCAGCTCGCGTTCCGGTGGAAGCTGCGCTCCCTGCGCCAGGCTGCCATCCAACAAAGAGGCGGCCAGTTTGCCCGCCGCGGTTTCTGCCAGAGTCTTATGGGAAATTTTTTCTATTTTCATGGTTATCTCGTGGTATGGTGGTCAGACCAGATGCGACCATTATAGGAACTTTTCCCCCCACGTCAACCGGCATATATAGGAAATTAGTACTAGTCCCCCGCTAACAAAAAAGACGGCTCATTTTGCGAGCCGTCTTTTTCGACTTTCGTAGGCTATTTACGCCAGTTCTACCGACGCGCCCGCTTCTTCCAGTCTCTTCTTGGCTTCTGTGGCAGCATCCTTGCCCACACCGGTCAGGACCTTGCCGCCAGCGGTTTCCGCCAGGGTCTTGGCTTCGCCGAGGCCGAGGCTGGTCAGTTGACGAATGACCTTGATGACGTCGATCTTCTTGGCGCCGGCATCCTTGATCACCACATCGAATTCAGTCTTCTCTTCGACGGGTTCAGCTGCTGCTGCTGCAGCGCCAGGCATAGCCATCGCCATCGGAGCGGCGGCGGAAACGCCCCACTTCTCTTCCAACAGTTTTACCAATTCAGCCGCCTCGAGGACGGAAAGCGTGGAAAGTTGATCCACGATTTGATTAAGTTCAGCCATTGCTTAATACTCCTTGCTTAGAGATAGATTTTTAGAGTGCGTAATATGCAAGCCGATTACGCTGCGGCATTCGCTGCGCTCGCTTTCTCTGAGAAAGCTTTGACAACAGCAGCCAAACCGCGTGCGGGTTCGGCAATGGTGCGGACCAGCTTGCCAGCCGGAGCCTGCAGGACACCGAGCAACTGCGCACGGACGACCGGCAGCGGCGGCATATCCGCCAGCGCCTTGACCTGCGCGGCGTTCAGCGCTTTGCCGCTCATGAAGCCGCCCTTGACCTTGATAGCTTCAAGGCCTTTGGTGGCATCCGTCAGAGCTTTCGCCGTGGAAGCCGGATCGGTAAAGGCAAAAGAGACCGCGGTACTCTTGACCAGATAATCGCTGGGGAATTCCATGCCATTATCAGCAAAGGCACGGCGCGCCAGCGTATTCTTCACCACATGGAATTCACCGCCCGCTTCACGGATCTTGGCGCGGATATTATCCAGATCTTTCATCTTCACGCCGGTATATTCCACCAGGATCACTGCCTGGCTGCGCTTCATCCAGTCTGCATATTGAGACAGCACTTCCTCTTTGCGTTCTTTTGTAATTGCCAAAGGACATTCACCTCCTTTCAAGAAAAAGTCTTTGCCACTCGCTGCGCGAGGCAAAGACTTTTCGCAAAATCCCAGGGAGGGATACAGTGCCTTTGGCACCAGTATTTGCTTTCGTCTTCACCTGAGCAGGAAATTAAGTCCCTCTTGCGAGAGACACCCACCTTCATTGGCGAAGTGGCTTATGGCATGGCGCTTGAGCGCCACGTGTATTGAGCTATTTTACTCGATTCCTTCAAATTTGAAAGTGTCGCTGGGGCTCACTTTGATCCCAGGACCCATCGTGGTGGTCAGGGTGATGCGTTTAATATACTCACCCTTCGCTCCCGAGGGACGTGCCTTGTGCACAGCTTCCATCAACGCCGCAAAATTCTCATAGAGCTGATCCGCCTTGAACGAGGCTTTGCCAACCGCCACATGGATGTTGGCAGTTTTGTCGAGGCGGAATTCCACACGACCGGCTTTCGCCTCTTTGATCGCCCGGGGCAGGTCCCCCGCCGCGACAACGGTACCCGCCTTCGGGTTCGGCATCAGACCGCGCGGACCGAGCACGCGACCCAGGCGACCGACACGACC
Organism: Anaerolineales bacterium; assembly: GCA_035716785.1. Taxonomy (GTDB): domain Bacteria; phylum Chloroflexota; class Anaerolineae; order Anaerolineales; family Villigracilaceae; genus Defluviilinea. The sequence goes on along the minus strand of DASTJG010000108.1, from coordinate 1,401 downwards.
CATTGCATCAGGCGTGGCGATCGCGACATCGAAGTCCAGCATGCCGCCTTCAATCTTCTTCAGGGTCTCATCATCATCGGCAACGAGGTCTGCGCCAGCTTCGCGCGCCGCAGCCGCGCCTTCGCCCTGGGCGAAGACGAGCACGCGCACGGTCTTGCCTAACCCATGCGGTAAAACGACGACATCACGCACCTGCTGATCCGCCTGGCGCGGGTCGAGCGCAGTACGCATATGAACTTCGACTGTTGAATCGAACTTGGTGATACTGGTTTCCTTCGCGAGAGCCACTGCTTCGCGCGGGGAATATTCCTTTTCCAAATCCACCTTAGCCAGAGCGGCCAGATACTTCTTTCCGTGTTTTGCCATTTTATCCTCCGTGGTACAGGCGTGGCACCAATGTGCCACTCCCACAGTTTATTTAGTCAACGACCGTAATGCCCATCGAACGGGCAGTGCCTTCGACCTGTTTCATCGCGCCATCGAGGTTGATCGCGTTCAAATCCTTCATCTTCAGTTCGGCGATCTCTTTCACCTGCGCACGCGTCACCTTACCGACTTTTTCCTTGTTCGGCACGCCGGAACCCTTCTCGATCTTCGCAGCTTTGCGCAACAGCACAGCCGCGGGCGGTGTCTTCAGAACGAACGTGAAGGAACCATCGGTGTAGACAGTGATCTCTGCCGGGAGAACCTCACCCTGACGATTCGACGTGCGGGCATTGTACTCCTTACAAAAGGCCATGATATTGATACCATGACCCGCCAACGCCGGACCCACCGGGGGCGCCGGATTGGCTTTTCCAGCTTCGAGCTGGAGACGAACGATTGCCTTAAACTTCTTTGCCATTTTTACTCCTTTGTGGTTTTGGCGTGGCGTTTGGGGCGCCACTCCCACGCATCAGGCCCGCTTCCTTCAAAGCCGAAACCTGTTACCGTTTAATTTATGCTTTCTCAACCTGCAGGAAATCCAGTTCGACAGGCGTTTCACGCCCGAAGAAGGACACCATTACACGCACTTTCGTGCGCTCCATATCGATCTCTGAAACAACCCCGCGGAAGTCGTTGAATGGACCATCAACAATGCGAACGCGCTCACCCACTTTGAACGTGACCTTGACGGTCGGCGCTTCGGCTTCCATGCGCTTGACGATCTGCGCAACTTCCTCGGGACGCAGCGGCGTAGGATTATTGCCCATCCCGACGAAACCGGTCACGCCTGGCGTATTGCGGACAACGTACCAGGACTCTTCCGTCAACGCCATGTTCACCAGCACGTAGCCTGGGAAAATGTGGCGTTCCACGGTGCGGCGCTTGCCATCTTTAACTTCGATTTCTTCCTGAGTAGGAATGACAACGTCAAAGATCTTGTCCTTCATACCCATGGTCTCGATACGCTGCTCAAGG
>DASTJG010000107.1:0-23165 GCA_035716785.1 Anaerolineales bacterium | reverse complement strand
TATTCAGCAGTTGGAAGGATCTCACTTGAAACAACGGGTTGATCACCTGCGTGCGTGGAAACACCACAGGCGGTCAGTATTAAGACTGCCAGGCATAAATTTGGAAATAAGAACAAGCTTCTGTGTTTCAACGTTTTATCCTCGACCTATACCTGGTTTGACTGAAGCAACCTGAAATAAATCGGCAAGTGAGATCGCTTCCGATGCAAGATCTTCAAATGTTGTCAATTCCAGTTCCTTGAGAATCACCTCTTGCAGGCGCCTCCACCGGCAACGAATGGGACACTTCTCATCGAATGGGCAGGCTCTATCAGAAGCCAAACAATCAAAGCTGACGAAACGTTCCTCGAAGTGTTCCATGATCTGGCGGAGATTGATCAGCGCTGCCGGACGAGCCAAGGCCAAACCGCCATTCCGACCCGGAAAGGTTTGGATAAAGCCACCCCGTGCCAGATCCGCAACAATTCGTTGGGCGAGAGCAAATGGGATCAACATTTCCCGCCGGATTATAGATGTCGAGACGCAGGTGCCCGCCCCTCGTTTGGCAAGGGCTAGAAGAACCCGGATGGCATAGTCGGTACGGCGGTTGACGAGGATCATAATTCAACTTGTATACTAATTTGTAGGAACCAGGTTGGAAATATGGAGGCGTTAATAGCGATCAGGCAAGCCACGCTCATAAAACAAAACAGCCTCAACAGCCAGACTGACCACTGGCTGTGAAGCGGTTGGTTGAGAATCTTGGGTGTGGCGCTGAAAATCATGATCAGATTACCTGCTATTCACAGGTATTCTCAAACCATCTATGTATGATTCACTACAAAAGAATCAAAAGCATTTTAGCAAAACCATGTTTTTTTCTCATCGGTCAATTGGATGTAATTGGAAGACAAAAATGGCTGCCGTTGATAACCATTTGGAGGAGGCGCCCAGGAAAACGGATTAATCCATTCCTCTGTTTTGCAAATAGGTCTTGGCGTGATCGTCAGACGAGATGTCCACTTGACCATACTGGCCTTTTGGACAGTCCAAGACTCCCCCACAGGCAGGGGAACTTTTGTTTTACTTGAAATAAGATATTTAAGTGCAATAAAGAAATTCTCCTTGAAGAGATCCCAGTTATGAAAAAACTCCTTACAATCCTCACCCGCCTTTTACTGGGCATTCTGCTGGTGGCCGGTCTGCTGTCAGCGCTCTTTGCCGCTAGCATACCTGTCATCCACCGCTGGGGCGCGACCCGCGAAGAGCTTACGCTCACCCTGCCCGGTGATGAACTCTTCACCGACCCGCTCATCCAATGGACGCATGCCATCACGATTGACGCGCCGCCTGAAAACGTCTGGCCGTGGATTGCACAGCTTGGCGATACGCGCGGAGGTTTTTATTCCTACACATTCATCGAGAATCGTGTAGGAGCGCTCACGGGTGCGCCGGGATACAACGTGGTCTATATCAACGCGGACCGCATCCACTCAGAGTGGCAAAACCCGCGGCCTGGCGACGAGATCATACAGGGTCAGCTCAAAATCCGCGCAGTAGAGCCGGGGCAATTCCTCCTGGCCGATTCGGTCGATCCATCGTTCTTTTACTGGGTATGGTCGTGGTCGCTGAAGCCAATAGGAGAAAACCAGACCCGCATGTATATCCGTTTTGCAATCGATGTTCCCGAGGAAAATAACAACCCGGCTATGACCTTCCTGATGGATATCGGCGGCTTTGTGATGGAAAACAACATGATGCAGGGCATCAAGACACGCGCGGAAGGCGAGACCGAGCCCATCTGGATCGAAACACTTGAAATTGGACTGTGGCTGACAGCGCTGGTTTCGGGACTTGCAGTCGGAATTCTGTTTCTTTTCCGATCATCCTGGAGGAGGCCTCTGCTCGTCGCGGTAGTGGCGGTGGTCTTTATCTTCATCCTGACCATCGTTCAACCTGTCATCCTGGTCCGTGTCTTAATGGACAGCGCCCTGATTGCCGGCCTGGTTTGGAGTTTCAAAGCGCAACCTGGAAAGTAGTATTTCACAAAGAAATGACTATCCATTTGGACAGTGAAGACTCCCCCGGTGACAGGGAGTCTTGGCTCAAGGTGAAATAAAATAGTTGAAAGACAAAGGAGCAAAATTATGAATCGAAAATCCCTGTTATGGTTCCTCATTATTGCATTCAGTATTGCCTGGGTGCTGTTCACTGTGCCGTTGGCATTCAAGAATGATCCCGCTACTTATGCCATATCCATGCAGGTCTGTTTCGCGCTTGCCATGTGGGCTCCAGGGATTGCGGCCATCGTCGCTACGGTATTCGTGGAAAAGCAGCCTTTCAAGACCTTGCGTTTGAACACACTTGGACCGAAACGCTTTTATCTCATTGCCTGGTTCCTGCCCCCACTGCTGACACTTGCCGCACTGGCTGCAACCCTGTTGATACGCACCGGCACGTTTGATCCGAATCTGACCATAATGCGCGAAATGCTGGCTCAAGCCCCAACAACCACCGGACTCCCCTCCGTCGAAATATTGGTCGCCATCCAACTGGCGTTCGCCCTTTTGCTGGCTCCCTTTATCAATGTTCTCTTTGCACTGGGTGAGGAACTTGGCTGGCGCGGTTTTCTTTTGCCCAAGCTCATGCCCCTTGGTCAATGGAAAGCCATTCTCATCAGCGGAGCGATCTGGGGTTTCTGGCACGCGCCCACGACCCTATTGCACGGCTACAACTTCCCGCAGCATCCCTATCTGGGCGTTCTGGTGATGACCGTGGGCTGCACACTGCTTGGCACAATCTTTTCCTGGCTCTATCTGAACACGCGCAGTCCCTGGGTCGCGGCGCTGGCACATGGCTCCATTAATGCTTCCCCCGGACTGGCGTTCTTTTTCCTGAAGCCCGGTTTCGATACGGCTCTGGGTGGTAGTGTCCTTGGCCTGGCTGGCTGGATCCCGATGGCGTTATTCATCGCCTGGCTGGTGTGGACGAAACGACTCCCCGTTGCAATCCAGGAGGAATCCCCTGTCGCCGATAATATCGATTCGCAAACAATATAGGTTTTTATACATCCTCATATCACAACAACTCCTCGGACTTTTAGAGCCCGGGGAGTTGTGTTCATTTGGGAGGTCATCTCAAATATCGAATCGATCAGTTCAACATGGATTTGGATTGCTGATTGTTCCTGCTATTCGCCCACAAACACCGGCATCTCCACGAAAGAAGGGTGAGCTACATCACGCAACAGAGAAACGGACGGAGCCGGGTCGAGCACGGGCGTATCGAAACTATCTGCATCGGCAAAGGCGATGGAAATTCGTAGGCTATGGCCAACAGGGAAGTGATAGGCCGTTGGCAGCAGGTCAAAGACCAGTTCGATTGGCGCCCTGGGCGGGATCGGCTGCAGGTCACTCTGGAAGTGGTTGTGCCAGGGCAGTCCCAGGTTATTAAACGGAGCCGGACTCAGGGCGCGGTGTGACGCGCGCAAGTTTCCCTGGCTGACGTACGTCGAGTTCCCGCGCCCATCGACATCCTCCAGATACAGCACCAGATCCAGGTCAGAGACATCGGCGCTCAACCAGATGTGTGCGATGGGATGACCGACGATAACCAGCGGGGCTTCCAGGGATGGCGTAGTGTAAGTCAGCGATTTGGCATCGTTGGCGCGCATGTTCGGGTATTCGTGCGGCACGGCCAGTCCCGTCCAGCGCGGCTGCTTGCCGCTCGTCGTGGTGTAATCGACAACATAGGTGTCAACGGCTGTGGACTGCATGGGCGGTGTGAGCTGCAAGGAACCGTTGTTGACGGAAACCTTCTTACTATCATCTTCATGATCAAAATAGTAGCGCGTCGAACGCTGGTTTTCTATGGGCCAAACATCGGTGCTGTGCCAGGCATCCTCTTGACCCACGCCCTGCAAGTAATAGTGGATCGGTGCTTCGTCCATGATCCCATTATCGATGCCTTTGAGCCAGTAATCGAACCAACGCTGGGCTTCAGCGCCAAAGTCTACATCGTCGCCGGGAGATTCGATTCCGCTGTGATCGGTGGGACGCACCATCAGGCGCTTCGGGACCGTCAAGTTGGCATAGGTAAAGAAGTTGTCGCGCGCGTAAAGGTCGTACCAGCCATTGATCAGGTAGACGGCCGTGCCCGAACGATTAATATCATCCAGGAGAGGATAGAGTGCATGGTGCTCGACCCAAAAGTTCTGATCATCAGGTGTCATTATGTCGCGGTAGGGAACCTCGCTGATACGCATCACCTTCTCCGCCAGTTCCACCCCTCCACGTTCGGCACGCGCCTGCGCCAACAGGGAACCATCTACATCCTGATCGACCGGGGTCGCGAGTTTGTCGAAGGTGAGGTTCAGCTGGCTGTACAGGGTAGCCATAGCTTTATTTGGGACTCCGCCCGGGTACATGACGGCGCTGTAGTTATCCATCCAGGTTGTGGCCGGCAGGATCGCCTTCAGGTGCGGATTGCCCGTGCTGGCCGCCTGGAACTGGATCTGCGCCTGGATCGAATCGCCGAACATCCCCACATTGCCATCGCTCCACTTCTGCGCAGCGATCCAATCGATGATCTGGCTGGCTTCCTGCGCCACGACGGACGGATCATGCGCCAGCTTCCCAAAGGAGGCGCCGGTACCGGGCCGGTCGACCACGATCACGGCATAACCTGACTTCACCATGTCACCCAGCCACTCTGTACGGTTGAGAGCATCCATGCGTTTGCCGCTTCCATCTGGCATCACCCAGGCTCTGAAGCGCAGCATCGGATCGTAATACCAGGGCATCCCCAACCCTGACAAATTATTGTCCCCCTCCTTATCAAGAACCGTCCAGCAGCGGCCATAGGGAGTGTATTTGAACAGGGTCGGCAGCGGTTCATCAGCCACAGCACCATCCTTCACCGGCAGGAACAAATCGTAGGCCAGCCGTGTTCCATCCGACAGGGTCAGGTAATCGGACGTGCGCTGCGTGCTGTCATAAAGCATTTCCGAGTATCCCTGATATTCGCCAAATCGCGAAATCTTTTCATTCTTCGCCTGTCCGCCAGAAAAGGTAGACAGGACAATGACTATCACAATCACTGTCAGGACAGCCCAGAGAAATACAGGCTTTCGTTTCATTTCGTTCATACTCCTTGTTTTTTGTTCAAGCGCCACGATGGAAAGTGAGAAACCCCAGTCCATACCATTTGTAAAACGGATGAGCGAGACTTTTTATTCGCCTTGCAATACAAGTCATTCGTAAAATCATCGCTTGCTCTCTCATTAATCCATCTCCAGATAAATTTCATCTAGACAAGATATAATCGGGACCAATCTGCTGCTTCTGGAGCTGGCATATGGCAACTCAACTCACCCATTTGACGCCACGACTGGCAACGCGTTTCTACATTCCACCGCTGGCTGCACATACTTGCCAGGCTCTTTAAGCCTGGCAAGTATTATTTTCTGGATATTGAGAAAAACTTATATGAAGACAATAAAATGGAAGTATCGCCCTTCCATGACAATTGCACTTTCAACCAAAAGGAGATACCCGTATGAATGAGGAACTTTTCAAATCTTTCGACTCTCTGACCTTCGACGATGTTCTCATCGTCCCAGGTTACACTGAAGTATTGCCTAATGAAACCGACGTATGTGTCCAACTCACTCCGCAGATCCGGCTCAACATCCCCATCCTCTCCGCCGCGATGGATACGGTCACGGAAGCGCGGCTGGCAATTGCCCTGGCGCGCGAGGGCGGCATGGGGGTCATTCACCGTAACATGCCGCCCGAAGTGCAAGCCGGAGAGGTGGAAAAGGTCAAGCGCTCGCAATCGGGCATGATCGTGGAACCGATCAGTCTCTCTCCGGATGCTCCACTCAGCCGCGCCGAAGAGATCATGTCCACGTATCACATTAGCGGCGTGCCGATCACCAACGAACAGGGAAAGCTCGTTGGCATCCTCACCAATCGCGATGTCCGCTTTGTCGAAGCGGCGGATTACGACCTGCCTGTGAGTCAATTCATGACAAAGGAAGATAAACTGATCACCGCCCGCGTGGGCATCTCTGCGCAGGAAGCCAAGAACATCCTGCAAAAGCATCGCATCGAAAAGCTCCCCCTTGTAGACGAGAACGGCATGCTCAAAGGTTTGCTCACCGTTAAGGATATTCAAAAGGCACGCGATTATCCCAACGCCGCGACCGACACAAAAGGTCGGCTGATCGTTGCCGCAGCCGTCGGCGTGGGCAAGGATCTCGAGACGCGCGTGGACCTGATGGTCAAGGCCGGCGTGGACGCAGTCACCATCGATACCGCACATGGACACTCCAAGGGCGTGCTCGAAGCCGTGCAGCGCATCAGGAGCACCTGGAAGGATCTGCCGGTCATCGCCGGGAATGTGGTAACGGCTGAAGGAACAGAAGCCCTCATCCAGTCGGGCGCGGACGCGGTCAAAGTCGGTGTGGGCGCAGGCTCCATCTGCACGACGCGGGTGATCTCCGGCGCGGGCATGCCCCAGGTCTCCGCGATCTTCGAATGTGCCCAGACTGCCAAAAAACACGGCGTAGCCATCATTGCCGATGGCGGCATCAAATTCAGCGGCGACATTGTCAAGGCCATTGTGGCGGGCGGCAATGCCGTCATGCTCGGCACGATGCTGGCCGGGCTGGAGGAAGCGCCCGGTGAAGTTATGTTATATGAAGGACGTCGCTTCAAGGAATATCGCGGCATGGGCAGTCTGGGCGCGCTGAAAGGCTATGGCGCGGACCGCTACGGCACAGCGCAAAGCGGAGGCGGCAAACTGGTCCCCGAAGGAATCGAAGGACGCGTGCCGTACAAAGGTCCGCTTGGTGAATACGTGTACCAACTGGTCGGTGGGCTGCGTTCAGGCATGGGGTACGCGGGCGCGAAATCGCTCGAAGAACTGCGCACCAAGGTGCGTCTCACCCGCATCACCAATGCCGGTTTGATCGAAAGCCATCCCCATGATGTGATCATTACAAAGGAAGCGCCGAACTATCAACTCAGCTAACGCGAGTTATTTCCCGCGCCGCACGATCCCCTCTTTCCAGGCGTAGACAGCGGCCTGGGTGCGATCGTCGAGGTGCAACTTTTTCAGGATGTTGCCGATGTGTGTCTTCACCGTGCTTTCCCCGATGACGAGTGTTTCCGCGATCTCGGCATTGGATTTCCCCGCGGCGATCAGGCGCAGAACGTCGAACTCGCGCTCGGAGAGTTCCGTGAACGGATTGACATCATCCTTCCGCAAGCCCTGCAGTTCGTGGACAATGCGCGAGGCGACGCGCGAATCGAGCACCGCCTCGCCATGCGCGGCCTTGCGGATGGCAGCTGCCAGTTCATCAGGTTCCACATCCTTGAGCAGATAGGAGATCGCTCCGGCGCGCACCGCGGGGAAAATGTATTCATCCTGGTGATGCGAGGTCACCACGATCACCTGCGTCTTTGGGCGCAGCTTGCGGATCTGGCGCGTGGCAGCGATGCCATCGAGATCGCCCGGCATTTCGAGGTCCATGAGCACAACATCCGGCTTGTACTGTTCGGCCGCTGTGATGGCCGCCGCGCCTGAATCCGCTTCCGCAACGATTTTGATATCGGCGAGGGTCTGCAAATAAGCGCGCACGCCCTGGCGTACGATCTTATGATCATCGACGAGAAGGACTTTGATAGACATGACACAACCTTTTACCACAAAGGATCACAAAGAGCCACGAAGAAAGATGGCTTTTCCCTTTGTGCTACTTTGTGTCCTTTGTGGTTAATTTTACTTCGGCAGTAATGGTCGTCCCAACAGAAAGTTTGGAATCCACTTGGAGCGTACCACCCACTTCGCTCAGGCGCTGCTTCATTCCCATCAGGCCATAAGATGTGGAAGAGACCGCTTCCATCTCGAAGCCGCGACCGTTGTCGGCGACGGTCAAGGTCACTCGATCCGGAGCCATGTTGAGGCTGAGTACGACCGAGTCTGCTTCGGCGTGGCGGGCAACGTTCGCGAGCGCTTCCTGCAAAACCCGGTAGAGCACCTGTTCCACATCGAACGGCAGGGAACGTTCACCGCTGATGGAAGTTGTGACTATGATGCCTGTGTGCTCCTGCCAGCGAGCCGCGTATTCCGTCAAGGCCTGTGCCAGCCCCCTGCCTTCCAGGGCAGCCGGGCGGAGTTCATCAATGATCAATTTAAGTTCCTGCTGGGTTTCGCGGTTGAGTTGCAAAGCCGCTTCGATATGTTCGGCTGCGGCTTGTCCGTTCGATCCCAATAGATTTTTCGCGGCGGTCAATTGCATGCGCGCCGCGTAGGTCTGCTGCTTGACGGTGTCATGCAGGTCACGGGCGAGGCGATTGCGTTCCTCCACACGGGCAAGCTCATCGCGGGTGTGGATCAGGGTTTGCAGTTGCTCTGCCATGCCGGTCAGGTTGCGGGTCAGCTCGCCGATCTCATCGCCGGATCTGTCACGCGGCGCAATGGAGAAATCTCCCCGGCTCCAGGCCTTCGATGCATTTGAAAGATTGACGAGACGTTTGCGTAAGCCGCGCGAAGCCAGCCAGCCAAACACCGCGCCCACCGGCAGAGCAACCACGAGCATGGTGATGGAAATAACGATAAAGAACGTAGTGTAGATAGAAAGATTGGTAGGGGTAGCAAAGGCAATCGGCTTGAGGGTATAGATCACGATGGCAACAACGGGATCGTCGTCCGTTTTGCGGAGTGGAAAAGCAACGACATACCTGCCATCGGGCAAGGTGTAGCTTTGAGCAGTGTAATTTTTATCACCGACCAGCGCAGCTTCGAGGATAGATTCCAAGCCAAGTCCATTCGGGCGGTGAGCCTTGAAGGGCTTACCGATATCAGATGGATGATCCAGTGGCGCAGCGGCGATCAGGTTGAGCTTAGGATCGAGAACGTAAATGGGCTCCCTGCCTTCTACAAGGGTATTGGCATAATCCAACGATTCGCGGACTGTGTAGGACTGAAAATCCGTCCAGGCAAAGCCCTGCGCCTGGATCCGGTTCAGCCAGGTCTGTAACTCCTGATGGTCATTGACCAGGTAGGGAATGTTGTCCTGAAAGGCTGTCTTCGACCAATAGAAACTGTCAAAGACACGGCTGCTGACTCGACTCTCGGTATAGAGAGCAATTCCCGCCACAAGTACAGCCAGCACCATGATGGTCGCGATGGTGACAGTGGTGTAAGACAGAGTCAGTTTCCATTGAAGACGTTGAAAGAATTTGAACATGGTTTTATCTCGCGTCAGGGCGGGGTAACCCCGCCCTGACAGTGAACAGCCATTCGGTCCGGGAAACACCGCAGGAAATTCCTGCCAGCATAGATTCAAGGATTTGAGTATACCCCAGCCCCAACAATGGATACTTGATCCGTTTGCGAGTTTCTATTGTGAGCAGGCGCAGGAACATGACGGACGCTCCACTTCAACGACGCTCTCCACATCGTCCGTGATGAATAATGGACTGATGCTCCCCAGCGCGAAAAGGATGGTGAGAATAGCAACGATAAAAGTGATCATTTTGTCTCCTTGAAGCTGAGTATAGAAGTCGGGCTTATTTAACGGCTCGGTCCAGAGGATGATTTCGGATCAGACCTGGAGATGAATTTGATGATGGAACAACATCCAGTCCCAGCTCATCCGGTTTGACTTTGCGGAGGATGTAAAGCCCGTAGAGGCACAGGGGCAAAGTGATCAGGATGCTGATCAGCGCATTTTCCAATGTCATTGGCGGGGCAGTAAGGCGCAATCCACCGCCGACTGCAATCTCGCGCAGCGTGCCGGCCCAGTCCACGGCGGCGTGCAGCAGGATCATCGGCCAGATGGAGCGGTTCCTGAGCAGACAGGCGCTGAACATGACGCCGAAAAAGATGGCGAATGTGATTTGCGTTGCCGTGTTGAGGAGAGGTTTGCGCCCCTGAATGAAATTCATCAGATGAATGGCGCCAAACAAAACACTGGAGACCAGCACAGACAGGTAAATCCCTTTGCGGGTTTGTCCCCACTTTTGCAGGAATGTGGTTAGGACCAGTCCCCGAAACAGAATTTCCTCGACCCAGCCAGTGGACAGAGCGGTCAACAGGTGAAGCGTAATTAACATGGGCTTTGAGGTGTCCACCACAATGCCTTCTTCGATGTTGATCAAAGTGAAGAGAAGCAGCGGCCAGCCAAGCCACAATGCACGCCACTGGCGGGGTGAGGTAAACCCGGCGGTATTCAACCAGCCGAAGCGAGCCAGCAGCAGGAAGACCAATCCACCTACAAGACCTTGTTCAAGAATGAGGGTGAGGTAGTGGGCAGGTTGAACGCCAACATAGGAAGCAAGCATCCCCTTAATCGGTATCTCTGTGAGAAGACTTCCGAGTAGAATGGCGAGCAGGGAAAACACAAGCGGTCTTTCGGTGGCAAACGTTTTGAGTTTCAACATGGTTTATGGATTCCTTTATGTGCAAAAAAGATAGTTCGTCGCCCCGAAGTATAGAAGTCATGCTCGTTTCACGGCTCAGCCACGAGGATGATTTTGGGTCAGACCGGATGATGAATAAGAAGAGAAAGCAAGTAAAAACAATGCCGCTCATCTTTGAGGAGCGGCACTTTCGTGTAAAGTTTTCCCCTATCAATTCTAGTCTTGTTCGAACTTGACCTCAGCGGTCATCCCCCAGCGCATGGCCGGATCGGTATCAGTCAGCATGACCGTCACTTCATAGACCACATCGCCCTGATTCTCCGAGAACGTCTGCCCAATGGACTGGATCGTGCCTTTCAATTCCACATCCGGGATGGCGTCCAGGGTCACGATGACCGACTGTCCCACTTCCAGATTCACCACGTCGATTTCTGTCAGGTCGGTGGTGTTGATAACCCAATGGGAAAAGTCCGCGACGGTCACGGCGGGTTCTCCGGGATTGATCGAGTTACCGAGTTTGGCCTTCAAATCTGCCACCACGCCGTCGAAGGGAGCAACAACCGAGAAGGAGGCCACACTGGCCTTGGCGGCATTCAAGCGCGCTTCCTGCACTGCCAGTTGATCGGCATCCACGCCACCTTTCAGGCGGTCGTAGTCGCGCTGGAGTGCATCCACCTTTGCCTTCTTCAAAGCCAGGTCGTTCTCGGCTTCGATGATCCAATCCTCAGGCGCAGGTCCCTTGAAATTTTTCTCTTTGGTCTCGTACTGGTAGCCCTTCCAGGTCTGTTTCAGAATCCGAATGGTTTGCGTTTGGGCTATTTTGTTATCATCATTGAGATAGTCCAAATAATCGACGGCATCGTCATATTCCTCCGTAGCATCCTTCAGATCAATGATCGCTTGTGCCAGGTCGGTGCCTCCGGTGTTCTGGAGATCATTCAAGGCTTTCTGGGCATCGGCGAGTTCAAGCTGGGCAGCCGCGTAGTTCGTATCCGATTCGTCGCCCAGGCGGACAAGGGGGTCTCCTTTTTTGACAGCTTGCCCTTCTTCCACTAGCACTTCGCTGATCGTGCCACTGGCCGTGAAGGCAATTTCGGCATAGCGGATCGGCTCCAGGCGTCCTTCCGCGATGATGACGGAGGGATCGGCAGCAGGAGCCTGCGTGGAGGCGGCTTCCTGAGTGGGTGTCGCTGAACCGCCACACGCTGACACAAACAACATGACGACGGTCATCAGCACTGCTAATAAGGTAATTTTCGACTTCATTCTTTCTGTTCCTTTGTATAATTTGTTTTTTCGTAAGATCCGGAACACGAGTTCCGATGATTTTCAAGCATTTTACTCCTTTTTATTTATAAGTTTGCTTCCCTGACATTTCTACCATTAATTCGACCATCTGTAAGCTCAATCCTGTGCGGCACAGTTCGGGCCAGTTCCTTGTCGTGGGTGACCATCAAAACTGTCTTACCCTGTCTGACCAGGTCCCGAAAAAGATCGAAGACCAGCGCGGCTGTTTTCGAATCCAGGTTGCCTGTCGGCTCATCCGCGATGATCAGGGGCGGATCGTTTGCCAGGGCCCGGGCGATTGCCACCCGCTGCTGCTCGCCACCGGAAAGCGCTGCAGGGAGTTTGCCGGCCTGTCCGGCTATGCCCACAAGCTCCAACAGGTACTTTGCACGCTGTTCACGCTCATTATCTGGATATACGTTGCAGAAGTCCATAGGTAGCATAATATTTTCGATTGCCGTCAGGGTTGGGATGAGCTGGAAGAACTGGAAGACCAAACCCACATTCACACCTCGCCAGCTGGCCACCTGTCCCTCGTTGAGCTGGTGAATGGCCGCACCGTTGACCCGCACCTCGCCGGACGTCGGCCGGTCGATGCCTGCGATCATGTTGAGCAGGGTAGATTTCCCGCTTCCTGATTTGCCAATGATCGCCACGAATTCACCGGCCCGTACCCGCAAGTCAATTTTCTGGAGCGCTGTGAACGTACCCGCGGCACTTTCAAAGGTTTTTGTTACCCCGCGCAGATCGACCAGAGGTCCCTTTGCCGGGTTTTGTTCAATATTGATAACCATAGGAGATCTCCTCAGACAACTTTCTGTCTTTTTGCCCATATAAATGAAGGAATGAATGTGCAATACACAACGAGGTAAAAGATAAACATGGGCAATATCCTTGAGATTGCTATCTCATTCGACTGCACCACAAGGCCAGCGGCCGCTGCCAGTAACGTCACAACCGGGAACAGGGTGATCAACAGAATGTCCGCACGCTCAATGGGTTTCAACTGCGCCCAAAAGAGCAAAACCGTCCAGCCGAGCATCAGGGCGCCGGCAATCCGGCTGACATAGAGAAAGTTTGCGGATATTTCAAATGTTCGTGGTTGGAATACCATGTTGGCAACCGTTGGCGAAAAGAGGACTACTGTCGCCAGCCCATCAGCGACGATGCCGATCCAATAGGATAAGAACAGAAGTTTTCTCATTGTCTTAATTTCCAACCGTATGTCAGGCAACCGATTTTGATTGTGCGGGTTTCTTTAACCGCCGTTGGATTATGGCTATTCCCAGGAGACCGACCAAAACGATCATGAAGAGTCCATTACCAACTGAGCCAAGATAATCCTTCCCCACCGCAAATGTGACATATTCAGCAGACAGTGGATGCCCGAATGAGTTGCCAACGGCATGCATGAGCACAGCTGGCCAGAAAGTAACTGTAATATTCCGGATCTCACCATAAAGTATCGAGAAAACAAAGCAAGCCAGATAGAATCTGGGAATGAAAGTTGTTGGATCTTCCGAGGTGTAGACCCATGTAAGTTCACGAAAATAGGGCAGATGCCATGAAGCCCACACGACCGCAACCAAAGCAGCTGCAATGTAACTATTGATTCCCAGTGAAGCCAACTTCGGAGCCAGGTATCCACGCCATCCAACTTCTTCAAAGATTGCGAAAATAAAGAATACAGGCATTGCTGTCAGCGCGGTTTGAAGATATTTCCCTATCGAGAACTCGGAAACTGCAGAAACCGAAAACAAAGAACCAATAAGCAATGTCAACACCATTAAGACAGGCAGGGCCAGAAAACTGATTGTGTACCATCGGATATTCTTTCCGATTGCAGGTTTTATTCCCAGGTCAGACCAGTCTCGGGTTACTGTGCGCATCAGTATCGATACGAGCAAGGGCGCGGTCCCCCAAATTATGAATCCAGGTCCCGGTGAAGCTGGACTTCCCCCCAACAACGGGCCCATCCATGCCACCACATTTACCAAAACTGAGAAAATCACGATGAGCCAGACTGTTTTCCTGCGTTTGGAATCGTCCATTTGCAAACTCCTTCCTGTTCAATCTTATTTTGGCAATACTCGATTCAGCGCATCCCATGCATCCGCAGCACTGCATCCCAAATACTTGGAGCATAGATCACGGCAGCGGCGAGGAACGCCAACACGACGACAATGATGATGGGGGTAACAACTTTTTTGTTCATTTGATTTTCTCCTTTTATTCATACGCCAGCAGTTCGCGAACGCTCGTCTGCGCAGCGTTCTGCGCGGGGACGTAGCACGACAGCCCCGCGGTGATCAGCACGATCACAAACCAGATCAGCGCGCCACTCAATGAAAATATGAAGATGAGCGGTTCATAGAGAAACTGGCTCCCAACCATCGCATCCAGCACATATGTGAACGGCAGTGCTGCCGCGATGCTGAAGAGCCAACTCACCAGGCCGATAAACAAACCCTCGACCATAAAAATTCGCTGGATACTGCTGTTGGAGGCGCCGATGGCGCGCATCACGCCGACCTCGCGGCTGCGTTCCATCACGTTGGTGCTCATTGTCCCCGAGAGTCCGAGTCCACCGACCAGCGCCAGCATCAGCGCTGCCAGGCCGAGGGGAACGACCATAATGTTGAAGTGAAACTCAAGAGAACTGCGCTCATCGCTCGTTGTCTTCAGATAGGTGACTGCCAGACCCGACTGCTCGAATTGTGCTTCGAGCTCTTCCTTGATCTTTTCCTGTGATTTACTCGTGTCGGTGACCACCCAAAGATTGTTCGTGCGGCTCACGCCACCCAGCAGCTTTCCAAAATAGGAATCGTTCACATAGATGCCCGCGGACGCCATCTTCTCATCTACAATCCCTGCCACAGTTACATTGATGTTGCGGCCATTGATCTTGAGCGACAGGCGATCCCCCAACCGCACATCCGTCTCTTCGCGCAAAAAGGCAGTATTGACCACCACGTCGGTTTGGTCCTGCGCCGCGAGCCAGCGCCCTGCGACGAGCGGGAGTTGCACGATGCTGCTCTCGGGCATGAGACTCGTTACCGATAGATTATTCGACCGGCTTCCGTCGGCGCGCAGGCGATAGGCGTCGCGCGTTTGGTGATAGCCTTCGACATCAACCACGCCAAGCACATTCAAAGCAACATTCTCAATTTCTGCCAGGCGATAGGGACGTTCGAATGCAATGTTCAGGTCGTAGTTCCTGTAGCGAAAGATATTATCCAGTTCCGTCATCAGCGAAACGCGCACATTGAAAACTGTGAGCAAAATCGCGCCGCTTAGTGCCATCGGCAGCAGGGTCAGGATCAACCTTGCCCGGCGGCGAAATGTGTTTCGAAACGAGAGCACGACCGGGCGGGGAAAGAGCGGTCCGCGCAGACGGGCGAGGAATCGGTCCAGGAATCCCGCGGCGGCCGTCTTGGAAATCCCGTAGTCGGAGATTGCCTCCCGAACTGTGACTCGGGTTCCGGACCAGATCGGATATAACGCGGCCAGAAATGGAACGCCAAGACCAATCAAGGCTTGCACCGCAAATGCCTGGATGGGGATTTGCGCGGTGCCTACATCCAGATTGAAGAAGTCGGCCAGAAAGGCACTGGCTCGGACGCCCCCTGCCACCGAAAGCGGGATTGTGATCCCCAGCGCCAGTAGACCAAAGATCAGGATCATGACCAGGTACATCGTCATGATCTGACTCTCCCGCGCGCCGATGGCTTTCATGATGCCGATCTGACGAACTTGTTGTGCCAGCAGAGCTGCGATCGTATTGAAGACCAGGAACGCGCCTCCCAGAAGCGTCAGGAGACTCAAGGTGCCCAGGACAATAACGAGCGCATCCAGAATTGTGCCAAGAGGATGTTGACCCGGTTCAGGGACAGAGATCACGTCCACTGTCCGCCCGCTCTTCTCCACTTTCTCCTTGACCTGATCGGCAACCTGATGAATGTATGCCTCGTCGAACTTGCGCGAAGTGTGCGCGACGACGATACGCAGGTCGTTCATGCTGACCGGTTCATTCAGGCGTTCTATGGTATCGAGGCTGACAAAAGCATACACAACACCCGTCCCGGGAGAGGGCGTGCGATTGAAGTCGTAAGCAATACCTGCAAGCTTCAGCGTTGCTTCCTCGCCGCTCGCGGTCTGGACAGTCAAAAGATCACCTGCCATTACGTCTGGCATGCTGAACAGTCGTGTGGAACTTCTCTCCAGAAGGATCTCCCCATCCACCGGTGGCCAGGCGCCGCTGTAAGGCTGAACTTTATCGATGCGGATATCCTCGAAATCATCGATGGCAGAGAGGTTGAGGTTCAGCCATTGATTCGGTCCCACCTTCAGGCGCGCATTGACAGAACGACGCCCCTCTGCCTCCCCGATCGCGGGCATCTTCCGGATCACATCGACGAGATCCTGGTCAAATCCTCCCGGGATGATCAGCGTCGCGCTGGACGGATTCACGGCGGCATACTCGCGCTCGAAGGCGCTGCGCAGCAGGTTCTCCGTGTTGATCAGGAAACCAACCGTGAAGACACCAACTGCGAGGGAGAGGACAACCAGCGCAGTACGGGTCTTATTGATCCAAAGGTCGCGCAACATTTTGCGCCAGCGTGGCTTGACGTGTCGCATTGCACTACACCCGCCCTCGTACAAAGCAAAGTTGTGCCGATCCAATCCCCCGGTATTCGGTTTCTCCGGTTTCAATCTGTGAGAAACCGGCTTCCTTCATCATCCCGGCCAGACTTTGTACACTGCCGGTAATGAGGATGAACAGACGGCCACCGGGCTTGAGCACGCGCACAATTTCCTTGAAGCCCTGGCGTTGCAAATCCTCGGGGACATGATCGATCATAAACGTACTCTGGACAACGTTAAATGTCTGGTCCGGGAACGGCAGCCTCTCGATCACACCCAGCTGAAATTTTACCGAAAGACCCTGCTGGGATGCTTTCGCGTGTGCCCGTGCAATTTGCCTGGGTGCGGGATCGATACCATGTACACTGCCCGCATTGCCAACGCGTTCTTTCGCGACCAAAGCCAGTGTCCCGGTGCCACAGCCGACATCCAGAACGGACTCACCCGGTTGATAACCGATCAGGTCGGCGATCTTCTGGCGAAGCGCACGCTCGTTACCGCGCGTCAAAAACCACATCACAATATCGTAGAAACTGCCCCAGTTCATCACGATCCCGCGGGTGTGCGGGGTTGTGCCGTGTGTGATTCCTTTGTGACGGTTAGATATTTGATCCATAGTTCTGCTCCTATTCTGTGTAAGCGAATATCATGCCCAGAATAAAAGCAAAGCAGCCTGTTTTCCAGTCTCCGGGGTAACAGGCCGACATGACCCGGGTCATATTTATTTTCGTGACCGGGGTCATGGACGAAGGTTGCGTTCGACAGTGGGCGGGATAATTTGCTTATGTTATGATCTCCGGCATGGAACGCGCTGGAGAATTGGAACCTGGTGTACTGTCAACCTTTCGCCTGTTCATCGGGGTGCAACTGATCATTTCTGTCCTCGGCGTGATCGCTCCCTGGCTGATCCCCTTCCATGCACCTGCGGAAGTCATCCGGCACATGAATGCAGTGCTCTCGTCAACAGCGATCTTCACACAGCTGACGATTACCGCCATATCCTCAAGTTTGCTGTTTTTGTATCTATCGGTCTCCAGCCTCCGCCACGCACTGAAATCTTTTTATCTTCCGGTTGCGATCATTTGGGCAACCGTGATCCCGATTCTCAGCCCGTACCTCGAGCTTCACTTCGTGGGAAATCGTCTCCCTGAGTTTTTCCTGCAAACGGCATTCTGGCAACAGATCATTCTGTTGTTCATCCCTTTGATCGTGACCAGCTGGCAGTATTCGATCAGCAAGATTATCTTGTTTTTCGCATCGACGACAGCGCTCAATATTATTTTGTTGTTCTCCGGAATTGTCCTCATTGAACAAGCACTGTTGAGGACACTGCTTGGCATTCTGTTCATCCAGGTCATTGCCTTTTTGCTCGTCGGGCATATGATCGCCAGCCTCGTGAGAGTTCAACGGGAGCAACGTCGACGTTTGACAGAGGCCAATGAACGGTTGGCGCAACATGCCTCCACCGTAGAGCAGTTGACCCTCAGTCAGGAGCGCAACCGGATGGCGCGTGAACTGCACGATGTACTCGCCCACACCTTGAGCGGTGTCGCGGTCGAATTGGAAGGGCTGCGCGCAACCATGCAGCGTGACCCGGAACAATCCACTGCCCTGCTCAATCATTCCCTGCAAGCCATTCGTGAGGGATTGACCGAAACGCGCCGGGCGCTGCAGGAACTGCGTGCCAAGCCGCTCGAAGACTTAGGCCTGGCTCTGGCTGTCCAAAATTTGGCCGAAGTCTATGCCAGCCGATCTGACTTTCAGCTTGAACTGGATATCGATCACAATCTCGGTGATCATCCGGCTGAGATACAACAGAGTGTGTACCGAATTGCTCAGGAGGCATTGGCCAATATAGCCGATCACGCCCAGGCAGAGAATGTTTACGTACAATTGAAACAAGACCGTGGAAGATTGATGTTGAGCATCCGCGATGACGGGTGTGGTTTTGATCCACGCAATTCTAAGAACGAAAAACATTATGGTTTGCTCGGAATGCGCGAACGGGCAGAGATGGCCGGCGGAAAACTAACGGTGGAGAGTCGGGCAGGCAAAGGGACGCAGATCTCTTTCTGGTATGGAGACGTCCAGTGATGAAAGAAGAAAGAGATGTTATTCGCCTGTTGATCTGCGACGATCAGGATATCGTCTGCGAAGGACTGCGTGCCATGCTCGCGCCCATCCCGCAAATCGAAGTTGTGGGCATCGCGAAAAACGGACTGGAAGCGGTCGATCAAACCCACAAACTCCAGCCCGACCTGGTTCTGATGGACCTGAAAATGCCCAAGATGAACGGCATCCAGGCCACCAAAGCGATCCGCGAAAAATTCCCGCAAGTGCGCGTGCTGGTGCTGACCACTTACGATGCCGATGAGTGGGTGATCAATGCGATCCGAAACGGTGCGGCTGGTTATTTGTTGAAGGATACACCCCAGGAAGAGCTTGTCAAAGCCATTTTGAACACTGTGAGAGGTTGGCATCCGATCGACCCGCAAGTGGCCGGCAGGCTCATCGACCATGTTACCAACGCGTCGCTCTCAACCTTGCCGGACCCAAAATTGATCAGCCAGCTCAGTGAACGCGAGCGGGAAGTACTTCAGTTGCTGGCAAACGGATTGGGAAATTCTGAAATCGCTCGGAGGCTTTTCCTGTCGGAAGGGACCGTCAAGAATTATGTGAGTGTAATTTTCTCGAAACTCGGCGTCACCGATCGGACTCAGGCAGCGGTTCTTGCGATACGAGCTGGATTGGTCCACCTGAACGAAAATTAGAGTCTATACATCTTTAACTTGAATGATTTGGTACTAACACAGTCAGGCTTGACAAGTCACAACTTCGGGGCAATAATCTCGTAAGCTGGTTGTTCATTTTGATGTCTCGACAAGATCATTCAAAGCCGTTGCGATACCCCCAGCCGATTTATAAAAGTGATCCTTCATGAGCCTTCGCAAGTCACATACGCTGACCAAAGCAGTTGAGCAGGATCTGCTTTGGGAGCTTTTAGAGGCCTCTCCTGTTGCCGTCGAGCTTTTTGACCTGGACGGAACAATTCACTATGTCAACAAGATAGCTGCTCTGCGATATGCAAAATCCGCAGATGAACTGGTGGGCATCAATATTTGGAGTCTGTACCCGGCACCCCAGGCGGCACACCGCAAAACAGTTGTAAACCAGGCAATCAACACCGGTTTGCCGGTTCAATTCACGGACCAATGGGAGCAACAGTGGGTGAATGTGTTGATCTCTCCCATAGCCGGAGCCAGCGGCAAGATCGAAAAGATGGTGATCTACACACAGGATATCACCCGGCAGATCAATGCGGAAGAAAGACTCAAGCTGGTGAGCCTCCAGTTGTTCACCAACCAGGAGGACGAACGTCGCCGCATTGCTCAGGATCTCCATGACGACATCGGCCAGAGCATGACGGCGCTCATTCTTCATCTTAAGGCGATCCACAGCGAAATTGCCTCCGGCCGCAGAGAAGCAGGCGACCAGATCCCGGAGACGATCCGGATCGTCGAAGATATGATGCGGCATATCCGCCAGGTGCTCTATGAGCTTCGCCCGCCTTCCTTCGGTACCATGCCATTTGTCAAAGTACTGGAAGGGTTGTGTTCCTCCATGTCTTTATACACTGGCCTGCGCGTGATCTTTAGCAGCCAGGAACAGCTGCCCCCCATGTCCAACACGCAAGCAATTACTCTTTACCGCCTGGTACAGGAGGGCATAAACAATGTGCTGAAACATGCGAAAGCTGAATCGGTTTGGATCAATCTGGAATATGTGGATGGTGAGGTCAGTATTTCATTGGAGGACGATGGGCAAGGGTTTGAGATCGGTCGTCGACCCAATTACGGCATTGGACTGGACGGATTACGGGAACGTTTTCTCGATCTGGGCGGCAGCTTTGATATCGAGTCAGCAGTGGGAAGAGGAACCCGGCTTTATGGCTCTTTACCGATCGTTGCTCTCAGTACATAACCAGGCTTCTTCAAAAGGGATTATGAGGCACAATCATGATACGTGTTGTAGTCGTTGAGGATCACCATCTCGTTCGTCAAGGGATCATCAAGTTGCTCGAAAGCGCCAATGACCTGGATGTCGTCGGAGAAGGTGACAACGGAGCACAAGCCATTTCATTGGCAAAATCGCTCCGCCCGGATGTCATGATCCTCGATCTGACCATGCCGCAAATCGATGGATTTCAGACCCTGGCCGAGATCCGCAAGCTCGAACTCCGGCCGCAGATCGTGATCCTTTCCATGCACGCCGACCCGGGCATGATCCGCCAGGCGCTGCAAGGCGGGGCACTGGGATATGTGATCAAACAGTCAGTTGCTGATGAGTTGATCGCGGCTGTGCGGGCAGCCAAGAACGGGAGCATCTATTTGAGTTCAGGGATCTCCGGGGTCATCACCAACAACTTCTTTACAGAAAGCCCCAAGAACTTGCTTGACCGCCTCTCCCCGCGGGAACGCGAAGTTGTCAGAGGTATCGTGGAGGGCAATTCGACACGTCAAATTGCCGAAAGCCTGCGAACCAGCGTCAAGACTGTGGAAAAACAACGACGAGATGCCATGCGCAAGCTTGAGGTAGATAACCTGGCCAGTCTCGTGCGCGTCAGTCTCGAACTTGGCCTGGTTCCTGGAAAAATGATAAATCCCAAATGACAACGTACATCCTGAGCATCCATCAAAGAACCGTCGGCACCTGGGCAGTGATCCTCGACCGCAAAGCGAATGTGGTGGCATCGGCATTCGCCGAGATCACCCAGTACTTTCCGCAATTGGGTTGGGTGGAACATGATGCGGAGGAGATCTGGAAAGTAAGCCTGAAAGTAGTGGCAGAGGCCCTACGGAACGGACGCATCGCGCCGGAGCAGATCGATGCCATCGGCGTGACCAACCAGCGCGACACCACTGTATTCTGGAATAAAAAGACAGGTGAGCCAGTCGGGCGCGCGATCGTCTGGCAGGACCAGCGTACACGATCGATTTGTGAAGAGTTGATCCTCAAAGATAAAACGAATATCGAAACCCGCACCGGCATGGTGATCGTACCCGATATTACTGCAGGCAAGATCCGCTGGCTTATGGATAACGACCAGTCCATTCAAAAAGGAATTGCCCACGGCGAGCTGCTGTGCGGCACGATCGATAGCTGGCTGATCTGGAAACTCTCCGGCGGCGCAGCGCATGTAACCGATCATTCCAATGCCTCGCTCACACTCCTGCTCAATGCCAGCTCGTTAACGTACGACGATCAGATCCTGAACGAGTTGGGAATCCCGCGCGAGATCCTGCCGGAGTTGCATCGCTCCAGCGAAATCTACGCGTACACAGATCCCGAGGCATTCTTCGGGGTCAGGGTGCCCATTGGCGGGGCAGGCGGCGATCAACAGATCGCGGTCTTCGGTCAGGCCTGTATCGAAGCGGGCATGGCAAAAAATACATATAGCACGGGTTCCTTTGTGTTGTTCAATACAGGCAGCCGCTACCTCCCGCCCGCGGGTGGACTCTTCTCCCCTGTGCTATGGACCATCGGCGAGAAAGTCGTTTATGGACTGGAGGGCAAGGCGGATGTATCCGGAGACCTGATCCTCTGGCTGCAGGAGGGATTGGGTATTCTGCATGAGGTCGGCGAAGCGGAGGGGCTTGCCAGCCAGGTCACCGATACACAGGGTGTCTACTTCGTGCCGCCATTCGCCGGGTCGGATATGGTCCGCACCGGCACAGGTTCCTACAACCGCGGCGCCATTCTCGGCGTGACGCGCGGCGTTACCAAGCACCATATTGTGCGAGCCGCCCTGGAGGCTTTGGCATATCAGACGCGCGATTTTGTTGAGGTAATCAAGAAGCGCGAGCCTGGTCCCATGCCACGCGTCCTGCGCGCCGATGGTAATATCTCCAAAAGCGACTTCCTCCTTCAGTTTCAGGCGGATATATTAGGCATTACGGTGGAACGACCAGTATTTACCAATACGGCTGCCCTGGGCGCAGCCTATCTGGCAGGGTTGGCTGTAGGTTATTGGGGTTCCACCGAAGAAGTTGCATCGTATTGGAAGAGGGAAAGTTACTTCGAACCTCGCATCACCGAGGAACGCCGCGAGGAACTCTACGACGGATGGCAACGGGCGGTTAAGCAAGTCAAGAGCTCTTACTAGATCAGTTTCCAAATACAACTAGCACGTCATTGCGAGGATCGCGCAACCCGACGAAGTGTCGCATGGCGCCATAGCGACACAATCTCATTTGCAGTCTGCAACAAAAATTTCATAAGAGATTGCTTGCCGCTAAGCGGCTCGCAATGACGAAAATTATTACGCCATACTCCATTGGATCAGCTTAATACTCCAATGGAGTATGGCACTGCTCCATTCGTCCAATCTGTTAAGGAATTTTCCTCACAGGTTGGGTCGCTCCCCTGATTCCCTTTGCTTTGTTGTCATGCAATAATAATTTATATTCTTCCATGAGATTTAAGCCCAAAGAGAGTTGTCCCATGCTCGTTTCGGATTTCTATCTGGAACACCGGATGATGTTCCATGTTTTCCAGGACCGTATTCTCTCCGGGCTTTCTTCTTATGCCATCGTGGTTGACATCCCACACGCTCAGAAAGGAGGAGTGAATCACCGAGAGGAACATCTTGCTCGTTAAGTTTTCTGATCGCTACTCAAATCTTTTTGTACAAAGGAGAACGAAACATGCTCGGACAATTGATCGGAGAGGTCTTCGGGACCTTCATCCTCATCCTGCTGGGTGACGGCGTCGTGGCAAATGTGGGACTGGCACCGCGTTTGGCTTCCGGCGCCTACAACTGGAACA